>JBDZVK010000393.1:0-2284 GCA_040255725.1 Actinomycetota bacterium | reverse complement strand
TCTACACCGGTCCCTACGTGTACATCACCGACCAGAACCACACCTACCGCGACCCGGATCTGCCGATCGGCCGTCAATGGCCGACCGAAGATCCGGTCCGGGTCGGTGCCGGCTCCTGGCTCGGGACCAATGTGGTGGTGCTTCCCGGTGCCGACATCGGACGCAACGTCGTCGTCGCCGCCGGATCGGTCGTGCGCGGCACCATCCCGGACCACAGCGTCATCGCCGGATCACCGGCCAAGGTCATCCGCCGCTTCGACCCCGACCTGGGATGGCAACCGCCGCTGCGCCGTGGCGCCGGCGAGGCCGCCGGCGACGTGGTCGACCTCGAAGAACTCGCCGGGTTGGCCGAATCGCTCGGCGTGCGTTCGGATCCCCAGGGTCGCTTCTGACCGGTTACACCGCACTCCGGCACGGCAGCCGAGCCGACGAGCTTGCAATCGTTGGCCGACTGCCGATCGGATACTCATGACCAGCGACTCCGTCGGACGAGAACAGGACCGTGTCGCGGGCGGCTCGGGCGACACGGCCGGCACCGAGCCCGTCGACGAAGGCTTCGTCCGCTACCAGAACTCGCTGTACCGGTTGATCTCGGTGGGCGGCGCGGGCCTGGCGGTGGTGCTGGGCGTCACCGGCATCACGATCGGCCGCACGCTCGACCCGGTACCACCCACCCAGTTCTTCTTCGTGACCGCCATCCTCTCGATCGCCCTGGCCGGCTGGTACCTGCTGGGGCTGCGGTGCCGCCTCGACGTTGCCGACACGTGGGTGCACGTGGCCACCAAGTACACCGATTTCCGGATCGACCGTGACCGGGTCGTCTGGATCGACGCCGACCGGTCGATGCGGGGAACGCTGCAATGGTCGGGTCGACCGATCGTCCTCTGCTACCGGACCGACGACACCGGCGACGAAACCAAGCGTCGGCGTGCCTACGGCTGCCTGCCCGAGAGCAGACAGAGCCAGGAGCTGACCATCGAGGCGCTCCAGGCGCAACTCGGGCGCCCCGACGACGAACGGCTCGAGCGCTTGGATCAGGCCGTGGTCGACCGGCTCGACGGCATCGAAACGCACGGCGTCAGTCGCGAACTCAGCGACGCCGTCGCTGCGCGCCTCGCGACCATGCGACCCGAGGGAGACGACACCGGTCGTTGACCGGCTGCCCGGAGCGCCGACATGACCGCGATCGGGGTCCGCTCCTAGTCTGGCCGCATGAGCGAAACGCGAGCTTCCGACACCGAGTACCGGATCGAACACGACTCGATGGGCGAGGTCCGGGTCCCGAAGTCCGCGAAATGGGCGGCGCAGACCCAGCGGGCCGTCGAGAACTTCCCGATCTCCCACCGGCCGATCGACCCCCGCATCGTCCATGCCCTCGGCATGGTCAAGGCCGAAGCCGCCCGGGTGAACGCCGCGGACGAGCGGGTCGCCAAGGTCGACGCCACCATCGGCGCGGCGGTCGCAACCGCGGCCGAGCAGGTCGCCGCCGGTGACTGGGACGCCGAATTTCCCGTCGACGTGTTCCAGACCGGATCGGGCACGTCGTCGAACATGAACACCAACGAGGTGATCGCGACCCTCGCCACGGGCCATCTCGAAGGTGGGGGCACCGTGCACCCCAACGACCACGTCAACGCCTCGCAGTCGTCCAACGACGTGTTCCCGACGGCGGTCCACCTGGCCGTCGCCCTGGCGATCACAAACGAACTGCGCCCGGCACTGAACCACCTGGCCGCCACGCTACGGGAGCGTGCCGAGGCCTTCGCCGAGATCGTCAAGCCCGGGCGGACGCACCTGATGGACGCCACGCCCGTCACGCTCGGCCAGGAGTTCGGCGGGTACGCGAGCCAGATCGAGGCCGACCTGGTGCGGCTCGAACCGGCCGTCGCGGACGTGTGCCGCCTGCCCCTCGGGGGCACCGCGGTCGGCACCGGCATCAACGCGCCGGAAGGATTCGCCGGCGACGTCATCGCCCGCCTGGCCGACCGCACGGGTCTCGACCTCGTCGAGACGCCCGACCACTTCGCCGCGCAGGGTGCCCGTGACGACCTGGTCGCGGTGTCGGGGGCGCTGCGGACCGTCGCGGTGAGCCTCACCAAGATCGCCAACGATCTGCGCTGGGCCGCGTCGGGGCCCCGTGCCGGGCTCGCGGAGATCCACCTGCCCGATCTGCAGCCCGGATCGTCGATCATGCCGGGAAAGGTGAACCCCGTGCTCGCGGAGGCGGTGACCCAGGTCGCCGCCCGCGTGATCGGCAACGACGCCGCCGTCGCGTTCGGCGGGT
>JBDZVK010000392.1:0-2294 GCA_040255725.1 Actinomycetota bacterium | reverse complement strand
TCGGCCTCCCCGGCATCGTGGCCCTGCCCGAACCGGACGACCCCGCACCGATCCTGCTCACGACGTGGCTGGAGGGGACCGTCGACCCACGGCTGATGCGTTCGCCCGAGATCGCGGTGGAGAGCTTCGGCCGGACCCTCGCCTCGCTGCACGAAGCGTCCCGTCGCATCGACCTCGACGCCTGCCCGTTCGATGCGGGTCTCGACGCCCGACTCGCCGAGGCCGCCGAACGGGTCGAGGCCGGCCTGGTCGACACCTCGGTGCTGGACGATCCTTACGACCACTACTCGCCGGGCGAGTTGCTCGACCGGGTCCGTCAGATGGCCCGCGCGACGGAATCACCGGGCGCCGTGGACCGGGTCCTGGTCCACGGTGACCTGTGCGTCACCAACGTCGTGTTCGACCCGGCGTACTCGACCACCGTCGGCGCGGTCGACTGGGCGTTCGCCGGCGTCGGCGACCGGCACCAGGACCTGGCGATCACGGCGCGGTCGCTGGCGCGGAACCTCTCCGGCGAGGTCCTGCCCGATTTCTTCGCCGCCTACGGCCTCTCCGAGCCCGACCTGTTGCGCATCGAGACCTACGTGACGTTGGAGGAGCTGTTCTGAGCGGCACCCCGACCCGTTTGGGGATCGTCGGGCCGACCGCCACAGGCAAGTCCGCCATCGCCCACCAGGTCGCCCGCACCCTCGGTGACGTCGAGATCGTCACGGTCGATTCGATGCAGGTCTACGTCGGCATGGACATCGGCACCGCGAAACCCTCACCGGCGATGCGGGCCGAGGTGCCCTATCACCTGCTCGACGTCGCCGACCCGTCCGACGAGTTCACCCTGCGTGCCTACCAGCGGGCCGCACTCGACGCGGTCGCCGACATCGAAGCCCGGGGACACCGGCCGTTGCTCGTGGGCGGGACCGGCCTGTACCTGCGCGCCGTCGTCGACGAGTTGGACATCCCCGGTCGCTACCCGGAGGTGCGCGCCGACCTGGAGCGTCACGACGACCTGGACGAGCTGTACGCCCGCCTGCAGCGCCTCGACCCGGTCGCGGCCGGTCGGATCGAGACGGGGAACCGCCGCCGGATCGTGCGGGCGTTGGAGGTGTGCCTCGGGTCGGGTCGGCCCTTCTCCGCCTACGGCGAAGGGCTCGACACCTACCCCGACACCGACTGGGACCTCGTCGCCCTCGACGTCGACGTGCCGGTCCTGAACGCCCGTGTCGAACAGCGCTACCAGCGCCAGCTCGCCGCCGGGTTCCTCGACGAGGTCCGGCGGCTGACCGTCGGACCCCGGCCACCGGGACGCACCGCGGCACAGGCGCTCGGGTACCGCCAGTTCACCGCGCACCTCACCGGGGCGTGCTCGCTGGCCGAGGCCCTCGACGCCGCGACGGTCGCGACCCGCAGGTTCGCCCGGCGTCAGCGGTCCTGGTTCCGCAGGGACCCTCGCCTGAGCTGGTTCGATGTCACCGATCCCGACGACGTGCCCCGGGTCGTGGATCGACTCGTTCACCGTTGGCGGAACGCCCGGTGACGACCGTCGCAGATGAATCCGCCAATTCCGGGTCGGGAACCGGCTGCGACGTGGGAGACTCGTGGCAGATGTCCGACACGCTCCCCTTGTCCAAGCTCCACGGCCTGGGTAACGACTTCCTCGTCCTGATGGCCGACGGCACCCACGCCGCGCCCGGTGATCCGGCGGCGTTCTCCCGCCGTGTCTGTGACCGGCACCGCGGCATCGGTGCCGACGGGGTTCTCACCGCGGTGCCCGGCCCGACCCCCGATACGTGGGAGATGACGTTGCACAACGCGGACGGGTCGCTCGGTGAGATGAGCGGCAACGGCATCCGCTGCTTCGCCCAGGCCGTGATCCGCCACACCGGCCTGTCGCTGCCGACGACCCTGCACATCATGACCGACGCCGGTCCACGCACGGTCGCCGTCACCGCCGACGCCAACGGCGATCCCGACGTGGTCACCGCTTCGGTCACGATGGGAACGCCCAGCCCCGGCCCGAGCCTCGAAGGCATCGGTGCGCCCCCGATCCGGCCGATCGGACGCATGGCGTCCTGGGACGTGGGAAATCCGCACCTGGTACTCGAGGTCGCCGACGTCGCCGACGTCGACCCGGCCGTCGAAGGACCCGCCTGGGAGGCGCTGTTCGACGGCGGCATCAACGTGCACTTCATCACGGTCACCGGTGGGGACCACGTCGACCAGGTCACCTGGGAACGCGGCGCCGGGGTCACCCTGGCCTGTGGCACCGGCGCCACGGCCGCGGCGCTCAGCGTGCAGGC
>JBDZVK010000052.1:0-12254 GCA_040255725.1 Actinomycetota bacterium | reverse complement strand
GCGCCACCGGCCCCAGGTACACGATTCGGGCATGGCCGCGGGGCGGTTCCGCGGGCTCGGCAGCGATCTCGGACATGGGCCGCGAGTCTAGGAGACGTCCGCGCGACGCACACCAACGCTGTCGACCGACGGGCCGGCCGGGCCGACGACCGGCGGACCGGGCGGCGTTCGATCAGGTCTTGTCGGTGTCGGTCGGGGTGGGGGTCGCCGGTGCCTGCGCGGCCGTGTTCGCGCTCTGCGAGGAGTTCGAACCGCCCGCGTCCTTCGCGTTGGCGTCGTCTTCGTCGCCGGACAGCCCCTTCTTGAACTCCCGCTGCGCCGATCCTACCGACCGGGCGAGTTGGGGGAGCTTCGCCCCTCCGAACAGGACCAGCAGGATCACCAGGATGATGATGAGCTCCGGTCCTTCGAGAAATGCGAGCAAAGGAGAGATTGACACGCCCGTCAGCGTACACCCTCCGCGTGGCACGGACCACCCCTGCGCGGGAGCGTCGCGGATCGGCGGTGTGCGACCATGCCCCATGCTCGAATGCGTGGTGAACGTCTCGGAAGGACGGGACGACGCGGTCCTCGACGAACTGGCCCGCACCTGTGGCGACGACCTGCTCGACGTGCACCGGGACCCCGACCATCATCGTGCGGTGTTCACCGTGGTGGGCACCGAGGCGCCCCGTCGGCTCGCGGCGCGCGCCATCGAGTCGATCGACCTCCGCGTCCACACCGGGGTCCATCCCCGGTTCGGGGTCGTCGACGTGGTCCCGTTCGTCCCGCTCGAGGGAGCGACGATGGCCGACGCGGTCGCGGCACGTGACGCCTTCGCCGCGTGGCTCGGCACGACGTACGACGTGCCGTGCTTCCGCTACGGGCCGGAACGTTCGCTCCCCGAAGTGCGCCGCGGCGCGTTCTCGACCCTCGGGCCCGACGCCGGCCCGGCACGTGCGCACCCCACCGCCGGCGCCTGCGCGGTCGGCGCCCGCGGGGTGCTGATCGCGTACAACGTGTGGGTCAGCGCGCCCGACCTGGCGGCCGTGCGCACGGTCGCGGCGGCCGTGCGCACCCCGGCGGTGCGAACCCTCGGCCTCGCCGTCGGCCGGCGCTACCAGGTGTCGTGCAATCTCGTCGAACCACTCGTGAGCGGCCCGGACGCGGTGACCGAAGCCGTCCGTTCCCACGGCGCCCCGCTGGGGGTCGAGGTCACCGGCTGCGAACTGGTCGGCCTGCTCCCCCGGCAGGTGTTCGAGGCGATCGACCCGGCGGACCGGGAGCGGCTCGACGTTGCCGCCGACCGGACCATCGAGGGCCGCCTCGCCTCGCGGCGGCCACCGAAGCGGTGACGTCCGATGATCGAGGCCCGGACGGCGTCGATCGGTGTGGCCCAGCCCAGCTCGACCCGGTTCAGGCGGTTCTGACGCTGCGGCGGCCCAAGGCCCGCTCCCGGCGGATCCGGCGACGTTCCCGTTCGCTCATGCCACCCCAGATCCCGAACTTCTCGCCGTGGACGAGGGCGTACTCGAGACACTCCTCACGGACGACGCAGCCGCGGCACACCTCCTTGGCCTCGCGTGTGGACGCGCCCCGCTCCGGGAAGAACAGGTCGGGATCCACGCCCAGGCAGTTCGCGAACTGGTGCCATTCAAGGCCTTCGTCGTCGACGGTGCTCCCGATCGTCTTGCCGTCGATGGATCTTTCGACTTCGATTTCTGCTGTCATCGGACCTCCCCGTGTGGGGTCGATTCCCGTTCGATGAGTGTCGGCCGAGTCGTGCTCGCCGTCACCCCCTGGCTTCGTCGACCACGACGCGGATTCGAACCGACGCTGCTCCGAACCACGAGTGTGGAATTACAACGCTGTAAGCATGACGGTTTTTCCGTGGAAATGCAAGGGGTTTCCGAGATTCCCCGAATCGCGGCACCCGCGACCGAGGTCGGTGCCGGGTCTCAGCCCGCCCGGCGACGCGTCAGGCGACGACGCGACTCGAGGAAGTCGACCAGCACGTAGTCGCCGAGATTCTGCGGCGTGGTGAAGAACGCCCGACCCCGGTTCATCTGGGTGAGCTTCTCGATGAACATGCCGAGCCCGTGCGAGCCGCCCAGCATGAACGTGTTGATCCGGATGTCGGCGCGGGTGCAGCGCGCCACCTCGGTGAGGGTCGCGTCCACCGTGGCGCGGATCGGCGGGTAGTTGAACAGCACCTCGCCCGACTCGGTGACGTGCGCGGTCGGTTCACCGTCGGTGATCATGATGATCTGCTTGGTTCCCCGCTCACGAGCCAGCAGGCGACGGGCGAGCACGAACCCGTGTTGCATGTTGGTGCCGTAGACGTAGTCCCACGACACGGCCGGCAGATCGGCCGGCTCGATGATGCGGGCGACCTCGCTGAAGCCCACCAGACCCAGGTAGTCGCGGGGGAACTGCGACGAGATCAGCGCATGCAACGCCATCGCCACCTTCTTGGCCGGCAGGAAGTTGTCCTGCATCGGCATCGACAGCGACAGGTCCACCATGAGCACCGTGGCGGTCCGCACGCTCCTGGTCGTCTGCGCGATCTCGAAGTCGTCGGGTTCCAGCCGCACCGGCACGCCCGGGCCACGGCGACCCAGGGCGTTGCGCAACGTGCGCTGGATGTCGAGATTGAACGGATCCCCGAAGGTGTAGGCGCGGGTCTCCTCCGCACGCTCGTGTCCCTGACCGGTGCGCTCGATCCGGTGCGCCCCGAAGCGGTCCTGCGACAGCGTGCTGAACAACTCGGCGAGTGCGTTCTTGCCGATGCGGCGCAATCCGGCCGACGTCAACTCCAGCCGTCCCTCGCGTTGTTCGACCAATCCGGCCTCGGTGAGCATCTTCGTCAACTCGGCCAGGCGCTCGAGACTGCGGGCCGCGTCGGGTCCGAGGAGGCGCTTCGCACGTTCGATGTCGGCTTCGGCGAGCGCGCCCGGGTTCGCCGCGGAACGGATGAGGTTCTCGAGCTGATCCAGATCGCCGAGCTGGTCGAACAGACCCGGTGCGCCCGCGAAGTCGAGCGGGTCGTTGCCCGAGAACTCGTAGGAACGCTGCCAACCGAGCTGGGGATACAGATTCCGGAGCTGCTCCGAGAGGCGCTGGAACTCCCACGACATGTCGAGGTCATCGAGGAGTTGCTCGGTCAGGGCCTGCAACTGGGCACGCTGCTCGGGTGACATCGAGTTGAACATGGCCTGCATCGCCGCGAACTGCCGGGCCATCTGCTCGAGCAGTTCGTCGAGGTTCTGCGGCGGCGGTTCGCCGAACAGGTCGCCGTAGCGGTCCATGAAACCGTCGAAGTCGGGCTCCTCGCCCCGTTCGCGCGCCGCGATCATCTCGTTGAGCTCGGCCATCATGTCGGCGTTGCGCTTCAGGTCGTCCGGCGTGAGGTTCTGCATCTGGCCCATCATCCGGTTGACCTGGTTGGTCATGAGTTCCGAGCGCAGTTGGTCCATCAACTCGGCGAAGTCCTTCTGCGCCTCGGCCGAGGTGAAGTCGTAGTCGGACAGGTCGCGCACCATGCCGGCGAGGTCGGGAGCGAGCAGGTCGAGTTCCATCCGGTGCTGCTCCACGCTTTCGCGCGCGAGGTCGGCCCGGCGCTCGTTGCCCGAAGCCTCGGCCTCGGCGAGTTGCGCGTCCAACGCGGCCCGCTCGGTGTCGACCACGTCACGCAAGCGTTGGGCGATGTCGTCGTACACCCCTCCCAGGTCGTGCTGGTCGAGCAGGTCACGTCGCCGGTCACGCAAGCGCTCCATCAGCTCGCGCAGACCCTGGATCCGTTCCCCGTCGGGGGTCTCCAAGCCGTCCTGCAGCAGGCGGCGCAGCGCGGCGTCGAGGTCGCCGTGGTACAGCACGTCGTCGGTGATCTCGTTCATCACGTCGCGGGCGTTCAGGTCGAAGCCGGTCTGCGTGCCGTCCCACGCCGAGTAGCGGAACCGGCGGTTGGACGGGTGGTACTCCATGACGCCCACGGTACCGGGCCCGCGACGGACCCGCGTCGCGCGTTGAGTAGCGTTCGGGCGAGCTCGGCCCGTCGGGGCCGGGTCCGATACAAGGGAAAACCGCATGGAAGATCTGAACGGCCGGGTCGCCGTGATCACCGGAGGCGCCAACGGCATCGGC
Organism: Actinomycetota bacterium; assembly: GCA_040255725.1. GTDB lineage: Bacteria > Actinomycetota > Acidimicrobiia > Acidimicrobiales > Iamiaceae > JAFDWI01. Next base: position 8,132 of record JBDZVK010000052.1, on the reverse strand, counting down.
CATGCCCTGGCCGAGGCGTTCGCCGGGGCCGGCGCGAAACTCGTCCTCGCCGACGTGAACGAATCCGAGCTCGATGCCGCGGTGAAGCGCTTCGCCGACGAGGGCGCGACCGTGACGGGAGTTCCCACCGACGTGTCCGACGCCGCCCAGGTCGACGCGCTGCGCGACGCGGCGCTCGCCGCCTACGGCGCCGTGCACGTGGTGTGCAACAACGCCGGCGTCGGCACCGGCGGGTTGAGCTGGGAGATCCCCCTCGAGCAGTACCGGTGGGTGTTGGACGTCGACCTGTTCGGGGTGATCCACGGCGTGCACACGTTCACCCCGCTGCTGGTGGAGCAGGGCGAAGGTCACATCGTGAACACCGCGTCGATGGCCGGGCTGCTGTCGCCCGCGTTCATGGGGCCCTACAACATCGCCAAGCACGGCGTGGTCACCCTGTCGGAGACCCTGTTCGCGGAGCTGGCGTCGCTGGCGCCGGGGGTCGGTGTCTCGGTCCTGTGCCCGGGATGGGTCGACACCCGCATCTACGACGCCGGGCGGTACGGCCGAGGCGGCACCGGCCTGGTCGGCGACGACGCCGAAGGCGACCGCGGCGCCGGACTCGCCGAGATCGTCAAGGGTCTGGTGGCCGATGGGCTCCAACCCGCCGAGGTCGCCGCGCAGGTCCTCGACGCCGTCCTCACCCGGCGGTTCTACGTCCTGACCCATCCCGACTGGATGCCGCTGGTCGCGGACCGCACCCAGCGGACGATGGACGGCGACGACCCGGCCGTCGGCACGCTGCCGAGCGACGCGTGACCACGAACGACCCGACCCGACCCGACCCTCCGAGGTGCCCGATGATCACGACCCGCCGCACGGCGGCCCTGTTGGTTGCCACCGCCGCACTTCTCGTCGGCGGTACCGCCTGTTCGAGTTCGGGCTCGAAACCGGGCGCCGCTTCGGTCGACCGCTCGGCGGCCACGGTCACCACCGCCCCGGCGATCGATCCGATCACGATCGTGGTCACCGACGACGACGGGATCGACGCACCCGGCATCGACGAGCTGGCACGGCAGTTGTCGAAGCTGCCGGAGGTGACCGTGAAGGTCGTCGCACCGGCCACCGACCAGAGCGGCACGGGCGACAAGACGACGCCGGGCGAGGTGGCGCACCATCCCGGTGAGACCAGCAGCGGGATCGAAGGGACCGCGGTGGAGGGAACCCCCGCCGACTCGGTGAACGTCGCCCTCGACGAACTCGGCCTGAAGCCCGACCTCGTCGCATCGGGTGTCAACAAGGGTCAGAACGTCGGACCGCTCGCGAAGATCTCGGGCACCGTCGGCGCGGCGCTCACCGCGGCCCGACGCGGGATCCCCGCCGTCGCCGGCAGCGCCGGGCTGACCGACCCCGACTACGAACTGGGAGCGAAGTACGTGGTCGAGTGGGTGAAGGCGAACCGGGCCCGCATCGCGGCCGGGCGGATGGCCACCGGGCGCGTCGTCAACTTCAACGTCCCCCACTGCACCTCGGGCGAGGCGCAACCTCTCGTCGACGTGCCCACGGCGGACGCGATCCCCGAGGGGACCAGCCCGTTCGAGGCCGACTGCGCGGCGACCCCCGCGTCGTTCACCCCGACCGACGACGTCGACGCGCTGGCACACGGCTTCTCTGCCCGGAGTGTCGTGACGGTGCCCACCCGGCCCTCGACGGACTGACCCGGACCGCCGGACGCACCTCGTGAGTCGACGCACGCGTCAAGAGGTCGCGTCCGGCATGGCTGCAGCATCGGACACGGGAGGGCGCCGGGGCCGGGCGCGCGCAGACGAACACGCACGTGTGTCGAACCGCATCCTCGCGATCACGGTGGGGATCGCGCTGGCGTCGCTGGTCATCCTGTGGAGGAATTCGTTCCCGTACGAAGACGCGGCGATGTTGTTCCGCTATGCGGAAAACGTCGCCGCGGGACACGGCGTGGTGTGGAATCCGGGAGGCCCGCACGTCGACGGAGCAACCGATCTCGGATTCATGTTCCTGTTGGCCGCGTTCGTCGAGGTCGGTCTGTCGTCCGAGACGGCGGCGCTCATCGTGAACTCAGCCGCGTTTCTCACGATCGCGGCCATCCTCTACGGGTTCGGGGCACGACGCTGCCGATCGTCCGGATTCGGAGCGATCCTGGCCATCGCGTTCATGGGGAGTCCGGCGATCGCGATCATGGCCGGCGGGTTCGGCGCCGTGACGTTCGCCGCATTTCTCGTCGTCGCCTTCCTCACGATCGTCGCGCTCATGGACGAACCGACCCAGCACCGTGCGGTCGTCGCAGGGGTCGCGTGCTCGTTGCCGGGACTGATTCGTCCCGAGGGGGTGCTGATCGTCGCCGTGTTCGGCGCCATCGCACTCATCGATGCCGTTCCGTTGCGGCGCCTCGCCGTCGTGGCGGCGCCGACGGCGCTCACCTACGGCTTGCTCACAGCGTGGCGATGGGTGTACTTCGGGTACCCGCTGCCCAACCCGTATTACGAGAAGGGAGGCGGTGTCCTCCACCTGGACGGGCTCATGGACGCCATCCGGTTCGTGTTCGCCGTCGGCCTCCTCCCTCTGGTAGCCATCTGCGTGACCGCGTTCTTCCTGCGCGGGACCGACCGCAGGCGCTGGTTCGCGTACGTCTTGGGCCTGACCGCGCTTCTCGGGATGTGGATGCTCGTCTCGAGCGAGATGAACCATTCCTACCGGTTCGAGTTCCCGGTGTTCGTCATCGCACTCGCCATGCTCGCCGACCTCGCGCCGCGCGCCTTCGGAGGTTCGCTCGAACGCTTCGACCTGCGTCTGACCCGGCGGCTCGGTGCGCTCGCCGCGCTGTTGTTGATCGGACTTCTCTACTTTCCGACGATGTGGCATTTCGCGGTCGATCGACACGACCGCGAGCCCCAGGCGGAGGTCGCCGCCATCCTGCACGAACACGCCGATCCGAACGCGGTCGTCGTCACGACCGAAGCCGGCTACGTCTGTTGGAAGTCGGGGTGGCACTGCATCGACGCATGGGGACTGAACGACAAACAGATTGCGCACACCCACCATCCGACGCAGCGGGAACTGGCCGGGATCGCCCCGTTGGTGCTGTTCGTCCACGCTCCGACATCGCCCCTCATGAAGTCCGTCGCCACGGAGTCGTCGTGGACGCTACGCGGTTGGGATGCCATGACCACCCCCATGATTCGCTTCGCCGAACGGCACGACTACGTGCTCGCCGCGGTCGTCGACCCGACACTCCGCGACGGCTACTTCGTCTATGTCCGCCCCGGTGAACCCGCCAGCGAGTCGCTCATCGAAGCGTTCGGCGCACTTCGTCCGAGCCTGTCCGACGTGTACGGACGGCCGAGTTCCGACGGCCGGTTCCATCTGCCGACGTCATCGTGAGGCCGACCGCCTGTCGCTGAAGTCCCGCCGACCGCCGCCGGGCGCATGTTTCGGACGACAGACCTCAGCGACGCGACCGGTAGTCGGCACGCACCCCGTCGGCGTCCTTGTTGAGGCGACGCGACAGGTGCAGCCCCTCGAGCACCAGCTCGACCCCGCTCGCCCGGACCGCGTCGGGCGAGTCGGACTCGGTGAGCGCATCGATCGCCTGCGCGAGAGCGGGATTCGTCTCCACCAGCGCCACGTAGTCGGCCACCGTCACGTCGTCGCCGGTGGAGACGATCGAACCGTCGTCGAAGCCGGCGACCACGTCGTTGAGCGTCTCCATGGGTACCCGCTCCTTGAAGACCCCGAGCACCGCCGCGGCCACCAGATGGGCGAACACCGCATCGCCGGCGTCGTCGTCGATCGTGTCGAGTTCGATCTTGCCGGCGGTCGACGCGGCCAGCGCGTCGAGATCGCAGATGCGTGGCGCCGCCACCTTCTCCTCGAGGCGGAGTGCCCGCCGGACCGCGCTGGCCACGAGCACCTCGGCATTGGCCACCGTCATACGCACCGACACGCCCGAGCGCTGGTTCACCTCGTGGGAGGCACGGGCCAACTGGGAGATCTCGGCGACGATCTCGGCCATGAAATCGGGCAGCACCACCTCGACGCCGTCGAGAGTGAGCGGCCTCGATTCGGTCGCGGCGATCGCGACCTCGGTCGTGGTGTCGAGCGGATAGTGCGTGCGGATCTGCGAGCCGAACCGGTCCTTCAGCGGCGTGATGATCCGCCCCCGGTTCGTGTAGTCCTCCGGGTTCGCCGAAGCGACGAGCATGACGTCGAGCGGCAGGCGGATCTTGTAGCCGCGCACCTGCACGTCGCGCTCCTCGAGCACGTTCAACAATCCGACCTGGATCCGCTCGGCGAGATCCGGCAGTTCGTTGATCGCGAAGATGCCGCGGTTGGTGCGGGGCACCAGGCCGTAGTGCAGCGTCAACTCGTCGGACAGATACCGGCCCTCGGCCACCTTGATCGGGTCGACCTCGCCGATCAGGTCGGCGATCGTCGTGTCCGGTGTGGCCAGCTTCTCACCGAAGCGCGTCGACCGGTGGACCCACTCGACCCGGGTGTCGTCGCCGTGTTCGGCGACGAGGTCGCGTGCGTAGCGGGAGACGGGCGCGAACGGGTCGTCGTTGATCTCCGACCCCGCGATCACCGGCATCCACTCGTCGAGCAGTTCGACCAGCGACCGGATGATCCGGGTCTTGGCCTGGCCGCGTTCGCCCAGGAACACGATGTCGTGCCCGGCGAGCAGTGCATGTTCGAGCTGGGGAAGCACCGTGTCGTCGTAACCCGCCACCCCGCCGACCAACGGCTCCTGAGCGCGGATCTTCTCGGCCGCGTTGCGACGCAACTCGACCTTGACCGGTACCGACTCCCAGCCCGAAGCACGGAGCTGCCCCAGAGTCGCCGGAGGAGACTGAAGGTGTTGTCGGTCCGCGGAATCCATGGCTGGCACGCTACCGGCGCAGACACGAGTCGACGTACGCGCCACGCCGGGACCGGCCCGGCCCTTGCCCCAACTCGAACCGGTAGGTTCTTGGCTCACATGTCCCCCAGCGAGTCCGACGCCGACCTCGACCTGTCCGGATCGTGGCGTGCCGGACCGGCCGACGAGGACCTGCGACGCACCTGGTACACCGACGACTTCGACGACGCCGGTTTCGCCGACATCGCCGTGCCCGGACACTGGCGGAGCCATCGACGGTTCGTCGACAACGACGCTCCGCTGCTGTACCGCCGCCGCTTCTCGACGTTGACGCCCACCCCGGGCGCGCGGGCGTGGCTCCTGTTGGACGGCGTGTGCACCCAGGGCGACGTGTGGCTCGACGACGTCTACCTGGGCAACACCGACGGCGCGTGGGTACCGCACCGCTTCGAGGTCACCGATGCCCTCGCCTCGCGCAACGACCACGTGGTCGGCATCGAGGTCGCCAGTCCCCCCGTCGGCGACCGCGCCGCGAAGCGCGGGCTGCTCGGCACGCTGCAGGACGGTCCGTACGTGCGGCCCGGCTGGAACCCCGGTGGAATCTGGCGTCCGGTGACGATCCGCCGGACCGGTCCGGTCGCCGTCACCTCCCATCGGGTCCTGTGCACCTCCGCGACCGCCACCCGTGCGGTCGTCACCGTCACCTGCACCCTCGACAGTGCCGCCGCGGGTGAGGTGACGATCCGCACCGCGGTCGGTGGCGTCGACCACGAACGCCGCCAACCCCTGGCCAGAGGCGCCAACACCGTCACCTGGAACGTCGAGGTTCCCGAACCCGACCTGTGGTGGCCCCGGGAACTCGGCGGCCAACCCCTCACCGAGGTCACCGTCGACGTGTCGACGCTCGCCGAGCCGTCCCGGCCATCGACCGACGCGGCCGATCGGGACGCCGGCGTCGTGAGCAGCGACGGGTTCGCCGTCCGGTGCGGGCTCCGCCAGGTGACCCTGCGCGACTGGATCCTCACCGTGAACGGCGAACGGCTCTTCGTCCGCGGCGTGCTGGCCGGGCCTGCCGCGCACGAGCTCGCGACCGCCCCCGACGACGTCGTGACCGCTCCAGTGCGCGCCGCCGAAGATCTCGGTTGCAACCTGGTCAGGGTCCACGCCCACATCGCACCCGACGCGTTCTACGACGAGGCCGACCGACGCGGCATGCTCGTCTGGCAGGACCTTCCCCTGTACCGCGGCCTGCACCGGAGCGTCCGGCACACCGCGGTCCGGACCGCCGAGGCCACCGTCGATCGGCTCGGCGCCCACCCGTCCATCGTCGTCTGGTGCGGCCACGACGAACCCGACCACGTCGCCGGGAACGGCCGGCCGGCCGGCCTCGGCCGCCGCTTCGCTGCGCATCAACTCCCCAACTGGAACCGGTCGGTCCTGGACCGATCGGTCAAGCGGGCCCTCACCGGTGCGGATCCGTCCCGTCCGGTCATCGGCTCGTCGGGCACGTGGCCCCACCCCCCGTCGTTGGCCGGGACCGACACCCACCTCGAGTTGGGATGGTCGACCGGCGACGTCGACGACCTCGCCCGGCTCGGTCGCACCATTCCCCGAGCGGTGCGGTTCGTGCAGATCACCCCGAGCCCGTCGCCTGACGCGTCACCGCCCGACGAGCCGGCGACGCCGTGGCCACCGGCGAGTAACGCGGCGATCATCGGCGACAGTCCCGTCGACGCCGACGTGCTCGCCGAACGGCTTCCCCCCGCAGCCTTCGACTCGGCGGCGGCGTGGCACCGTGCCGCGCACAACCACCAGTCCCTGTTGATCCGCGCACAGGTCGAGACGCTGCGGCGCCTCGCCTACCGGCCAACCGGCGGCTTCGTCGTGGCGCATCTGGCCGACCTGCGAGCGGGGCTGTCACCCTCGCTCGTCGATCACACCGGCACCCCGAAGCCCGCGTACGCCGCGATGCGGTCGGTGTGCGCCCCGGTCCTGGTGACCCTCGAGGGATGGCCGGGCTGCGCCCACCCGGGCGAACGGCTCGCGTCGGCCGTCCATCTGATCAACGGCACCCGGTCGGAACTGACCGGTGCCCGCTGCGAGATCGAACTGCGCTGGGACGGCGGTGCCGGCCGCTGGGAGTTCGAAGGCGACCTGGGCGCCGATTCGGTCGGCCTGATCGGACGGATCGCGGTGGTGGTGCCCGAGGGGATCACCCGGATCGACGCGTTCCTCCGCGTGGTCGACGACCGGGAGGTCGCCGGCGCCCGTTACACGGTGCCGGTGCACACACATCCCGGTGTGACCCGTCGCGACCCGTGACATTTGACCCCGACGATTCTGGCGGCGCTAGCGTCCCGGGTGGCGACGAGCGTGCCCCAGCGACGCGCACCGCCACCACCGTCGTCCGTCCCTCGGAGGGTCCGAGCCATCAGATGTCAGCCACCACTCCAACGACCAACGTGCGCAGCCGCCCGCCGGTGAGCGGTACGGCGTCCCATCTGGAGCAGCGCCCACCCGCGCCGTACTTCGTCGAGTTCTACCGCACGTCTCTGGGCAAGAAGTACGTCATGGCCATCACCGGCCTGATCGGCCTGGCCTTCGTGACCCTGCACATGCTCGGCAACCTGAAGATGTACCTCGGGCCGGCCGAATTCGACCACTACGCCGAATGGTTGCGCGAACTGCTCGTGCCCTTCCTGCCCCGCACCGTCACCCTGTGGCTGCTGCGGGCCGGCGTGATCGTCGCCGTGGTGCTGCACATCCATGCCGCGGTCACGCTCACCATCCAGAACCGCAGGGCCCGCCCGGTCGCCTATGCATCGAAGAGGGACTACATCGCCGCCGACTACGCGAGCCGCACCATGCGCTGGAGCGGCGTCATCATCGCGCTGTTCCTCGTCTGGCACCTGTTCGACCTGACCTGGACGGGCACCGGCTACCACTACGTGCGCGGCGCCGTGTACGCGAACGTCGTCCACACGCTCGACCGCTGGCCCGTCGCCCTGTTGTACATCGTCGCCAACGTCGCCCTCGGTTTCCACCTGTTCCACGGCGTCTGGAGCCTGTTCCAGTCGATGGGCTGGAACAACCCGCGCTTCAACCGGTGGCGACGCGGCACGGCCATCGCATTCGCCGTGATCGTGTCGGGCGCCAACATCACGTTCCCGATCTTCGTCCTCGCCGGCGTCGTCGGCCATCTGCCGCCAGGAGCCTGAGACATGTCCGACATCACCCTCGACTCCAAGGTCCCCGACTACCC
>JBDZVK010000051.1:10316-12285 GCA_040255725.1 Actinomycetota bacterium | reverse complement strand
CGTCCTCCACCCCTTCGGCGACGGTCGCGAGACCGAGCGCATGCGCCAGCGCCACGATCGCCCCGGTCACCTCCCGGTCCTTGGGCGACTCGGCCAGACCCGACACGAAGCTCTGGTCGATCTTGAGCACGTCGACCGGCAGCCGGGTCAGGTAGCTGAGCGACGAATACCCGGTGCCGAAGTCGTCGATCGCGACCCGGGCGCCGAGTTCACGCAGAGCTCCGAGCAGCTCCGCGGTTTCACTCGCGCCGGTCATCAACATGCCCTCGGTGACCTCCAACACCAGGCGGGAGGCTTCGAAACCGGTGTCGGCCACCACCCGTCCGACCGTTTCGACGAGGTCGACCCGGGCGAGTTGCACCGCGGCGAGGTTGACGAACAGATCCGGTGCCGAGCCGTGCGTCGGCGAAGGCCATGTCGCGGCGGCCCCGCAGGCGCCCTCGAGGATCCAGGTGCCGAGGTCGCGCAGGAGCCCGGACTCCTCGGCCACGCCGAGAAAGTCGGCCGGCTCGAGCAGGCCGCGCTCGGGATGCTGCCAGCGCACCAGCGCCTCGACGCCGACCGCGGCGCCGGACGTGACGTCGACGATCGGCTGGAAGTACAGACGGAACTCGTCGCGTTCCAACGCCCGCCGGAGGCCCGTCTCGACCGACAGCCGTTCGACCGCGGCGCGGTGCATCGTCTCGTCGAAGACCAGCGCGCGGTCACGGCCTCCGGACTTGGCGGCGTACATGGCGGCGTCGGCGTCGCGCAGGAGCGCTTCGGGCGACGAGTCGAGGTCACCGATCACCACGCCGACGCTCACAGAAACGTGCACCCGCTCACCGTCGAGATCGACCCCACCGGCGACCTCGCGGCGGATCCGATCGGCCAACGCGACGATCTGGTCGGCGTCGACGATCGACTCGCACAGCACGACGAACTCGTCGCCGCCGAAACGCGCCACGAGGTCGGTCGGACGGACGAGGTCGACGAGCCGCTCGGCGACCGCGATCAGGACCTGGTCCCCGGCGTGATGGCCGAGACTGTCGTTCACCACCTTGAAGCGGTCCAGGTCGACGAACAACAACGCCAGCAGGTCGTCGCTCTCGGCGGTCTCGCGCACCGCCGATTCGAGTCGGTCGAGCAGCTTCGCCCGGTTCGGGAGATCGGTCAGCGGGTCGTGCATGGCGAGGTGTTCGAGGTCGGCGTGCGCACGACGGATCTCGGTGACATCGTGCAGCGACCCCACGTGCGTGATCGACGAGGCGTCCGAGTCGGCGTCCGCGTCCGCAACCGGTCGGGTGCGCAGTTCGACCCAGCGCACCGCGCCATCGGGTCGCACGACCCGGACGTTCTCGTCGAGTCCGGTGCGCGAGGCACCGGCCGCCCACATGCGACGCAGTCGTTCGCCATCGCTGGAGAGCAGCACGCCGAAGATGTCCGCGGTGTCGGCCACGTTCCGTCCGGTCACATCCCGCCAGCGGTCGTTCGCGAACAACAGGCTGCCGGCGCCGTCAAGCTCGAAGATCGCACTCGGCGACGACGACGCGAGCGAGCGGAACCGTTCCTCGCTCGAGGCGAGTGCCGCCTGCGCGTGATGGCGATCGGTGACGTCGCGCCCGTTCCCCAACAGGCCGCCGACGTCGGGATGGTCCAACAGGTTCTGCAGCCACCCGTCGATCCAGCGGTACGAGCCGTCGGCGTGTCGGGCCCGGAACTCGAACGCGCGCGGTTCGGCGGGGTTCTCGAGGAGTCGCACGACCAACTCGGTCAGAGCGTCGTGATCGTCGGGATGCACGATGTCGAGGATCTGGGTGTCGACGAGGTCGTCGGGCTCCATCCCCAGCAGGCGGACCATCGCGGTGTTGGCGAAGCGGACCGTCCCCTCGGGATCGACCGTCATCACGATGTCGGCCGAGCGCTGTACCAGCGCGTGGTACGGATCGGGATCGGCCATGTCGATGCCGAGCGGTTCGCCCCGCCGGAA
>JBDZVK010000051.1:4229-10216 GCA_040255725.1 Actinomycetota bacterium | reverse complement strand
CACCGCGGCGTCGTCGACACCGACGATCGTTCCATCGCCGTCGACCTCGATTCGGATCACTTCGTCCACAGCGTCCCTCGCACCTCTGATGGGCCTGGAGGATCCGTCGTCGCCCTCGGACGGTGATGATAGAAGACGCCTGGGATGTCGTCGTCGCAAACGGCATTCGAGTATGCGACCGGCCGTGCGACGCGACTAGTCTTCGATGCTCCCGCCGATTGTGAAAGCGGTGGGGATCTCACCCAGGTCCCGTGGTGAAGTCAGGAGTTCACGCCGCCCTGTCAAGGCGGAGGTCGCGAGTTCAAATCTCGTCGGGACCGCAACCCGGACGTCTCGTCCGGCCATACCGGATGCGATTCCGGGCACACGGTCGGGTAGCTCAGTTGGCAGAGCGCACGCCTGAAAAGCGTGAGGTCACCGGATCGACGCCGGTCCCGACCACCATTCGGTGTCGTGCGCGCCGTCAGGGCCGCACGAACGGCTTCCGGCCCGCGGCGGACCATCGAAGCGGTGGCAAGTCGGAAGAAGATGTGTGCAGAGGGCCTCGCCGGGGAAGGTCGCCGCCATGGCGCGTCGGCTGCTGATCGGATGGCTCGCGTGCGGGGTGGTCGTCTGCAGCGCCTTCGGGGCCGCGCACGCTGCCGACCGGCCCCACGACGACCCGGCCATCCGGCCCGGCGCGGCATCGTCGAACGAGCCGGCCGGTCGGACGATCTGGCTGCGGGACTGCGCGGTCTGCCACGGTGCCGACGCGCACGGGGGTGACGGCGGCCCCGACATCAGTCACCGGGGTGCGGCCGCCGTGGACTTCATGGTCACGACCGGGCGGATGCCGCTCCCGTCGCCGTCGGCCGAGCTGGAACGCCGCACGTCGCCCTACACCGAGGCGCAGCAGCGTGCGTTGATCGACTACGCGTCGAAGCTGGTGACCGGGCCGGGCATCCCGAGCGTCGACATCGCCCACGCCGATCTCACCCGGGGTGGCGCCGCCTACCGGCAGAACTGTTCGACCTGCCACCAGTCCGCCGGCGGTGGCGGCGCGCTCGCCTTCGGTGACAACGCGCCGGCCCTCGCCCACGCGACCCCGACCCAGGTCGTCGAGGCGATGCGGATCGGCCCGGGCGCGATGCCGAAGTTCCCCAAGGCGACCATCTCGGCCGACCAGGCCGACCAGATCGCCGCGTACGTGCAGGAGCTCCGCCACCCCGAAAACCCGGGCGGGATCGCTCTGGGGCGTCTCGGTCCGGTCCCGGAGGGGTTGATCGCCTGGGTGTTCGGGCTCGGCGTGCTGATCGTCATCACCCGGCTGCTCGGTCGTCTGCGCCGAAGCGACTGACGCCGACCTCGGCGTTTGCCGTCGCGGCGTCGGGGAAGTGACCGCTCGACCATCCGCAGTCGAGGGAACCTTGATGTCGACCGATCGTGACCGTACGCAGTCCTCTTCGAGCATCGAATACTTCGTCGCCGGATGTTTCGGCGCCGCTCTCGCGGGCGCCGCAGGGTGCGCCGCCAGCTACTGGATGGACCTGGGCATCCGTTACGAGGGCCTGTCGGCCGCGGTCGCACTCGGCGCGCTGACCCTCGGACTCGGCGTGTGGGCCAACACGACACTGGAGCGGGTCGACGTCGTCCAGGAACGCGAACCGCTCGGGTCGACCCGTGAGGAACGACGCGACGTGGTCGAGGGATTCGAACGCGGCGAACGTCGGATCCAGCGGCGCCGCCTGCTCGCAGGACTTGCCGGCTCGTCGCTGGTCGCCGCGGCGCTCGCCGCCCTGTTTCCGTTGCGGTCGCTCGGCCCTCGACCCGATCACGAGCTCAGCCGCACCGCGTGGCGGCGCGGAACCCGGCTCGTGGGCGACGACGGAAAGCCGATCCGGCCCGAGGATCTCGAAGTGGGAACCGCGCTCACGGTGTACCCCGAGGGCGTGACCGACCCGGCACAACGGGCGGCCGCCCAGACCGTCCTCATCGATCTGGGCGCTGCGGCGTCGGCCGCTTCGAGCCGGCCCGACTGGACCGTCGACCATTGCATCGCGTTCTCGCGGGTGTGCACCCATGCGGGCTGCCCGGTCGGCGTCTACCAACCCGAGAGACGCCAGTTGATGTGCCCGTGTCACCAGTCGTTGTTCGACGTGACCGATGGGGCGAAGCCGATCTTCGGGCCGGCTTCGCGGCCCCTGCCGCATCTGCCCCTCGCGGTCGACGACGACGGGAACCTGGTGGCTCGAGGCGACTTCTCCGAACCGGTCGGACCGGGCTTCTGGAATCGCTGATGGGGCACCGTAGCGACGAGGAGCTGCGTCGACCACGGCGCCGCCGCACGCTGTCGGGCCGGCTGGTCCGGGGAATCGACGACCGTCTCGGGGCGGCGAGCTTCACCTCGAAGGTGCTGGGCAAGGTCTTTCCCGACCACTTCTCGTTCCTGTTCGGCGAGGTGGTGCTCTACAGCTTCATCGTGCTGGTCCTGACCGGGGTGTACCTGAGCCTGTTCTTCGACCCGAGTTCCCACAAGGTCCTCTACCACGGCAGCTACGTGCCCCTGCAGGGCCAGTCGATGAGCGCGGCGTACGCGTCGGCGGTGGATCTGAGCTTCGACGTGCGTGCCGGGTTGTTGTTCCGCCAGGTCCACCACTGGGCGGCGTTGGTGTTCATGGCGGCGATCGTCGCCCACGTCGCCCGCCTGTTCTTCACCGGGGCGTTCCGCAAGCCCCGCGACCTGAACTGGTATCTCGGTTCGACATTGCTGCTGTTGGGTCTGGCGAACGGGTTCGCCGGCTACTCGCTCCTCGACGATCTGCTCTCGGGCACCGGGTTGCGCATCATGTGGTCGGTCATCCTGTCGATCCCGTTCATCGGTCCGAGCCTCGCGTTCTTCGCGTTCGGCGGGGCGTTCCCCGGCGAGCACATCATCTCGCGGTTGTTCATCGTGCACGTGCTGATCGTCCCCGCGGCGATCGCGGCGATCATCGGCGCGCACCTGGCGATCGTGTGGCGCCAGAAGCACACCCAGTTCCGGGGGCCCCGCGCCACCGAGGAGAACGTCGTCGGGTCGCGGCTGTGGCCCGCGTACGCGGCACGTTCGATCGCGCTGCTCTTCGGTGTTGCGACGGTGCTGGTCCTGCTCGGCGCGTTCATCCAGATCAATCCGATCTGGCTCTACGGACCCTACGATCCGACCGCGGCGACGACCGCGGCGCAACCCGACTGGTACATGGGATGGATGGAGGGCGCGTTGCGGCTGATGCCGCCGGGCCATGCGGTGATCTTCGGCGTGACCATCCCGAACCTGTTCTTCCCGGCGGTGCTGCTGCCCGGCGTGAGCTTCGTCCTGTTGTACGCGTGGCCGGTGATCGAACGACGGATCACCAGGGACCGCGGCGCGCACAACCTGTTGGACCGCCCCCGGGACCGTCCCTGGCGGACCGGGCTGGGCGCAGGCGTGTTCACCTTCTACACGGTGCTGTTCGTGGCCGGAGGCAACGACGTGCTCGCCTCGGAGTTGGGGCTCTCGGTCAACGCGATGGTCATCGCGCTGCGGGTGATCCTGATCGTGCTCCCGGTGCTGGTCGGCCTCGGGGTGATGAAGTGGTGCCGCGATCTGCGCCGCGCCGATCCCCCTCCCGAGCCGGAGACCCACGCCCGGGTCGAACCGGAACCGGAGCCCGAGGAGACCGGCACGCCGGCGACGGTCGGCAACGACACCGGCTGAACGCGCGACCACGTCCGGTTCGCCGACCCGACGGACCACCGCACACCGACACTGGACCCTTCCCCGGCTCGTGGGACCTGCACCAGCGCCGCACGAGACACCGGAGGAGCCGATGCCCAGACTGTCCGTAGCCACCGATCGAAACCGTCTCACGATCACGAACCCGCGATTCGGGTCGGTACCTGCCGGGCCGATGCCGCTCCGGTCAGTGTCGATCGGCCCGTCGACGCAGCTTGTACCAGATTCGCAACGGGAACATGCCGAGCAGCGGTGCCCGTCGGCCGAGTTCCTGACGATCTTCCCTGTCGAACGCCGATGCGAAGTGGCGTGCCTCGGCAGGCGTCGCGTACTCCTTGGAGCCTCCGGCGCCGCACCCCCGCTCGCACTCCCACACCATGCACGCCCCGCGGGTCCGAAACCGGTAGCGGTGGCCGAAGAAGCGGCACGAGTCCACGGCGGTGGCGCTACCCGGCAGCGGCGAGCCACAAACCGACCGGCGTCGTGGACGGGGCCGAAGACGTGAGCAGCGCCACGATCCAGACCGGCACCATCGAGACCGCCATTCCATCGCGCCTCGATCGGCTTCCCTGGTCGAGGTTCCATTGGCGGGTCATCGTGGGCCTGGGTACCGCATGGATTCTCGACGGCCTCGAGGTCACGATGGTCGGTGCGATCGCCGCCCGGCTGACCGCGCAGGGCAGTGGCATCTCGATGACCGCCGGCGACATCGGTACGGCCGCAGCCATCTATGTGGTCGGCGCCTGTCTGGGCGCCTTGTTCTTCGGCCAACTCTGTGATCGTTTCGGCCGGAAGAAGCTGTTCATCATCACCCTCGGGATCTACGTCGCGGCGACCGTGGTGACCGCGTTCTCCTTTGCCCCCTGGTTCTTCTTCCTGGCCCGCTTCTTCACTGGCGCCGGGATCGGCGGCGAGTACTCGGCGGTGAACTCCGCGATCGACGAGTTGATCCCTGCCCGGGTGCGCGGTCGTGTCGATCTGATCATCAACGGCTCGTACTGGTTGGGCTCCGCCGGGGGTTCCGCCGCGGCCATCTTCTTTCTGTCCGCGGTCTTTCCGACGCACATCGGGTGGCGCGTCGCGTTCGTGGTGGGGGCGGTGCTCGGCGTGGCGGTGATGCTCGTGCGGCGCAACGTCCCGGAGAGTCCGCGCTGGTTGTTCATCCACGGCCGGGAGGACGAGGCCGAACGGATCGTCGGCGACATCGAGGCCGAGGTCTCGGAGGAAACCGATCAGTCGCTGTCCGAGGTCGACGACACCATGCAGGTGCGCCAGCGGAAGACCGTGCAGTTCCGCCAGATCGCCCGGGTGGCCGTCAAGATGTACCCGAAGCGGTCGATCCTGTGCATCGCCCTGTTCGTCGGTCAGGCGTTCCTCTACAACGGCATCACCTTCAACCTCGGCACGCTGATGACGACGTTCTTCGGGGTGGGCGCGGCGACCGTGCCGGTGTTCCTCATCCTGTATGCGGCCAGCAATTTCGTGGGTCCGGTCGTGCTCGGTCGCCTGTTCGACACCGTGGGCCGCGTCCCGATGATCGCCGGGACCTACCTGGGATCGACGGTGCTGGGGCTCGTGCTCGCGTGGCTCTTCGCGGCCGGGGTCCTCGACTCGGGCACGTTCATCATCATGGTCATGGCGGTGTTCTTCCTGGCGTCCTCGGGCGCCAGCGCCGCCTACCTCACCGCGTCGGAGATCTTCCCGATGGAGACCCGGGCGTTGGCGATCGCGTTCTTCTACGCGATCGGCACGGCCGTCGGCGGGATCGCCGGGCCGCTGCTGTTCGGCAACCTCATCGAAACCGATGAGACATCCATGGTGGCACTCGCTTTCGTGATCGGTTCGGTGGTCATGGCGCTGGGCGGGGTGATGGAACTGTTCTTCGGCGTCAAGGCCGAGGGTGAGCAGCTCGAGGACATCGCCAAGCCCCTGACCGTGGCCGACGCGGAAGGATCGGCCAGCAGCGAGGAATCATCCCCCGTCGCGCGATCCGACGATTCGGGCGAAACCACCGGACCCAGCGAACCGAGCGAGGCGAGCGAGGAGACCGAGGAGAGGGAATCCGGCGGCGACCGGGCTCCCACGGTCGCGGATCGCGCGGCGGCGCGGGCGGCGCCCGCAGCCCACGCCCGCGAACGGGTGCAACGCCACAGCGACCGCGAACGGGCCGGCCTGCGCCGATACCGACCAGGCCCCGGGAGTTACTCGGGTTCGCCGGGCATCGCGGTGTCCTCGCCGTTGCCGCCTCAAGCGTTCG
>JBDZVK010000051.1:0-4129 GCA_040255725.1 Actinomycetota bacterium | reverse complement strand
TACTCGGGTTCGCCGGGCATCGCGGTGTCCTCGCCGTTGCCGCCTCAAGCGTTCGACCACGAGATCGCCGCGGTGCGCCGGGCATTGGAGGACCACGGCGTCACCGCCCGCCAGGAACTCTTCAGAAGGGTCGGCGCCCGCTACTGGGGCCCCGGGGTGTTCCGTGAGGTGCTCCGTGAAGCCGTCGCCGGAGGCGAGATCCGGCGGATGTCGCGCAATTCCTTCGGCCCGGTCGACCGCCCGGGCGACTCTGCGGACTGATCGCGCCCTGCCCGCCGCGAGCATGTGCTGGGCGCTCCTGAATGCGGTGTGGGGCAGGCGGCACGTTCACCCCAAGGCGACCCCGTCCGTGAAACCGCGGATGGCCACTTCGCCCGGAACCAAGCGGGCCGACGAACCCGCGTCGGCTCGATCCCAGCCGTCGTCGCACACTCGTGCCGGCAGGCGCGATGCGGCAGACGACAGCTGGCGTGGGTCACGACCGCGACGAGCGGCCCTGGGTGACACGACGGCTCGATGATCCGATGCCGAAGGTCGGACGGTGTCGGTACGCCTCGGCCGCCCGGGCGCAGGCCGAGGAAGCGAACAGGCGCACCTGGCGGGGAAGCCCGCGCAGGAACTCCGGGGTGGCCACCCCCTGTGAGCGATCGCCGAAGATGCCGTGCGCGCCGTGGTCGTCGTCCGCATCCACCGGGTCGAACAGATCATCGGGTCGATCCGGGTCGATGTCGATGTCGGTGAGTTGACCGCCCACCCCCGAGCGCGCCATGAAGTGATCTCCCACACCCGGCATGACCTTGGCCATCTGCACCACCAACCAGTTCCACGAGCCCAGGATCTTCTGGCGGGGCACGGCGTCGATCGCATCGGCGATCGCCGCGGCGCACAGCTCGGGTTGGTAGATCGGCGGGACCGGCTGCGGAAACTTCGTGACCTTGGCGCGACACCAACCGAACTGGGTGGTGTTCACCGCCGGCATGTGCACGATCGTGGTCCGCACCTTCGAGTGTTCGTGCAACAACTCGGTCCGCAGCGAGTCGTAGAACCCCCGGATCGCGAACTTCGACGCGCAGTAGGCGGCCTGCAGCGGGATCCCGCGGAACGCCAACGCCGAGCCGACGAACACGAGGGTGCCACGGTCACGGGCGCGCATCCGACGCAGCGCCGCCATCGCCCCGTACACCGCTCCCAGATACGTGACCTCGGTGGCCCGGCGGATCTCGTCGGGTTCCAGGTCGGCGATCGCGGAGAACACGGTGGTCATCGCATTGTTGACCCAGACGTCGATCGGTCCGAGTTCGGCTTCGATCCGAGCTGCGGCGTCCTCGACGGCCTGGGCGTCGGCAACGTCGGTCGGCACCGCACACGCCCGCCCCCCTCGCTCGGACACCTCCGCGGCGGCGGCGTCGAGCCCGGCCGCGCCCCGGGCGATCAGGCCGACGTCGTACCCACGGGTGGCCAGCTCGCGCACCGCCGCGCGCCCGATGCCGCCGGTCGCACCGGTCACCACCGCCACGGGTCGTTCTTTCATCGTCGTCATGGTGACCTCACCTTCGAAGCTCGATTGATCATGGTGGCGGCATTGACGAGCGCGAGGTGGGAGAGTGACTGGGGAAAGTTGCCGAGCTGTTCGCCGCGTTCGGGGTCGTACTCCTCGGCCATCAGCCCGAGATCGTTCATCGCGCCCAGCGCTCCTTCGAAGGCCATGGCCGCCTCGTCCGCCCGCCCGGCCTCGGCGAGTGCTTCGACCATCCAGAACGAACACGCCAGGAACGCGCCCTCGACGTCGCGCATGCCGCTGTAGCGCCAGACGAACGGGCCCTCGGCCAGTTCGCGCTGCACCGCGTCGATCGTGCCGAGCGCCTGATGCGATTTCGGATCGACGAAGCCGGTGCGAGCGGCCAACAGACACGCGGCGTCGAGTTCGTCGGTGTCGGCGTGGAACGTGAACGACGACTTGGCTTCGGACCAACATCGATCCTCGACGAAAGCGTGAACTTCATCACGCTGCTCACGCCACCGCTGCACGTCTCCGGTGAGCTGGCCCGCGTCTTCGAGGCGAAGGGCACGGTCCAGGGCCACCCACGCGCCCATCTTCGAGATCGTGTAGTGCTCGGCCGTAGGGAGTTCCCAGATGCCGGCGTCCTTGTCCTTCCAGATCTCCGCCACCCGGTCGGCCTCCTCGGCGAGCAACTCGCCGCTCGCGTCGTCGAGATCGTTTCCTCGACGCACGTACAACCAGATCGCCTCGAAGAAGTCTCCCCAGTTGCCGAGCTGGAGCTGATCGGTCGCACCATTGCCCAGGCGCACCGGCCGCGCGCCGTGGTACCCGCTGACATCGATCTCGGACGTCTCCTGGGGCACACTTCCGTCCGTTCGATGAAAGGGCGCGAGGTGCGGGCGGGTGCGCTGCGCGGCACGAAGAAGCGCGGTGATGGCGCGGTGCGCTTCGGTCACGAGTCCCACCGACAGCAGCGCGTCGATGGTGAACGAGGCGTCACGCATCCAGCAGTACCGGTAGTCGTAGTTGGCCGATCCGCCGATCTGCTCGGGCAACGACGTGGTCGGCGCCGCGATGATCGACCCGGAGGGGTGGATCGCCAACTCGAGGGTCTGGGCGCTGCGCCGGACCTCGCGATCCCACGGTCCGTCGTAGGTGATGTCGTCGGACCACTCCTGCCAGGACTGCACGGTTCGATCGATGCGTCGATCGATCTCTGACCGGTCCGGGGCGACGAGCGGCTCGTCGGCCACCACGACGAGTGCGACGAGACTCGTTTCGCCCGCGGCCACTTCGAAGACCGAGCCGAGGTGATCTTCTCCCGGTCGCGGCTCACCCGCGTCGAATGCAGAGACCCCGAGGCGCAGCCCGTCGCGCTCGGCCAGCAGGATCCCGTGGTGCTCGACGAAGGTGCATCGAGGCCGCCCGAGTTGGATTCCCGTGCTCACGTCCCACGCGACGGTCACCGTCCCGGCGTTGCCGGTGATACGCCTCGCCACCTCCACCCACGGCAGCAACGCGCCGCCACGGAGGTTGCACACATCGGTGATCGTGACCGATCCGGATTCGGTGATGAACGTGGTCTGGAGGACCGGACTCGCGCCCACGTACCGACGCTCGCGGACGACCTCGGCGTCGGTGACCGGGGCCAGGGTGAACGCCCCGCCGACGTCTGCGTCGACGAGCCTCGAGAAGACGGCGATGCGTTCGTCCTCGGGCATCACCAGCCAGTCGATCGTGCCGTCGCGGTCGATGAGCGCGGTCGCGCGGCCGTCTCCGATGACGGCGTGCGAGCCGATGGGCGCCTGGTCCGCCACCGTGGTCATCTCCTGTACATGCGGCCGGCGCGGGCCGCGGCCAGACCGATGGCGCCCAGGACGATGCCGACGGGCACGGCCGTGCGTGCGACGCGACGCCCTGGCCGGGCGTGTGGACGATCGGCGATGTCGGTCTGCTCGGGAGGGCCGCCCCGACGGTCGTTCGGGCCGTGTTCGCGGGCCAGTTGCAGCATCTGCGCAGAGTGCAGTGCCCGGCGTCCACCCGCGAGCTGCGCGATCTGGGTTCGGCACGAGAAGCCGTCGGCGACGATGGCGGTGTCCGTCGGTGCAGCACGCACCGCCGGCAGCAGCGCCTGTTCACCACAGGCAGCCGACAGGTCGTACTTGCCCGACTCGAACCCCCACGAGCCCGCCAGGCCACAGCAACCGCCGGTGAGCAGTTCTGTCGATGCGCCCATGCGCGCCAGGAGATCCCGGCCCGGTTCCGCGCCGCCGGTCGCCCGCTGGTGACAGTGTCCCCAGTAGAGCGCATCGCCTGCGAAGGTGGGGACGTCGATGTCGTACGCGGCGAAGAACTCGGCGAAGTGGTGGGCGTTGCGGGTGAGACGGGTCGCATCGTCGTCGTGGGGTAGCAGATGGGGCAGTTCGTCCTTGAAGACCGCGAGGCAGCTCGGCTCCATGCCGACGATGGGGGTGTCGGCCCGGATGTCGTCGCGCAACACGTCGATCACCCGACGCAGGTAGCGTTCGGCGGCGTCGAGGAAGCCGTAGTCGTACAGGGGCCGTCCACAGCACACGTGCCCGCTCGGCATGACGACCTGCCAGCCGGCGGCTTCGATGGCCTCGACGC
>JBDZVK010000391.1:0-2312 GCA_040255725.1 Actinomycetota bacterium | reverse complement strand
CTGGAAAGCGTGTGTGGGTACTGCCCACCGAGGGTTCGAATCCCTCTCCCTCCGCAGTACGGATTCCGGCACTTCGTGAAAGATCAGGAAGTGCCGGAATCCGTTGGTTTTCAAGGGGTGAAGAGATTCCTGCGGTCATGAGAGTTCGGAAGGACCCAGGCGCCTCCGGGACCGTCGCTCTTTGCGTCGCTCCTTCCTCGGGTGGAACAGCAACGAGGTCGACGACCAGCGAATCGATGGGGGACGATGCATATGGACGGGAAGGCGAGTCATCGACTCCGCGGATGACGTGCACGTGGTCGGCTGGGCCGCTCGGAGCCGATCGAAACGACAGGCTGATGCGATCCGGGTGGTCGAACGGGAGGACGGCTGACGAGAACCCGACCGTCTGATCTGGGTCGGTGGACCCGGCTGACGGAGTCGCGCCGGGTGACGACCTGATCGTCATCGTCGGTGGTGAGATCATCATCGCCTCATCGGTCGCGGCGGTCTCGGCCGTTGCCACGTCGACGACGGGGCAGTCGACCCCGTGATCGTGCAACGACGAGCGGACGTCATCCAGGAACCCGTCCGCCCGGGGGGCGGATCCGAGCCGCCACCCCCACCGCTGGCGCCGGACACCGCGCCGACCGCGACCGTCATCGCCGGAGCGGCGAACCCCACGAGAACCCGTCGGTCGGTCGTCGGTCGTGGCGTCCGTTGCAGGCCCGGTCACCGTACCGTCCCGTCGGAAGGCCACGCGGGGACGACAGTGCCGGGAATCCGCCGTCCGGGTAGCGTCCGGCCGGTCGAAGCGTCGGCGTCCTCCGGTAGCCTCTCACGAGGCATTCGGTCCCCGACACCAGGATCCAATCTTCCCATGTGCGGCATCATCGCGATCGTCCGAGCCCGTTCGGACCGTGCGGCCCCGGCGACGGACGCGCTCGTCGCGGATCTCGACGCGGCCGACGCTGTCGCGGGTCGTGCCGACCCCGCCGATCTGACCCCCGAGCGGTTCCTCGATCCGCTCGCCCAGGTCGCCGACGCACTCGAACGTCTCGACGCGGCTCTGCGCGGTGGCCCCGGCGTGCGGGCACTGCTCGCCGATCCGGCGCTTGCGGTGACCCTCACCGAACGGACCGGAGCCGTCCTCGCCTGGGTCGACGCCCTCGACGCCTCGCTCGACGACAGCGAAGGGGTCGGTGATGCCGCCCTCGTCGAGGCCGTGAACGCCGCGCTGATCCGGGTGCGCGACGTGCTCTGGGCCGTGCGCAACGACCGGTTGCGGGCGGCGGCCGGGGTGGCCGATCTGGCCGGTCCCAACCCCGACGCCGCGGCGGTCGACGGATTCCTGTCGATCTACCAGGCGCTCGCCGGGATCGACCGGCTGGAGGTGCGGGGACGCGACTCGGCCGGGGTGAGCGTGTTCGTGCACGGTCACCGTCTGGGTTACGACGACATCGAAGCGCTCGCAGAGGGTCGGCTCCACGACCCGTTGTTCTGTGCGCGGGCGGTGCGCCGCTGCGGTGACGACGTGTTGTGCTTCGTCTACAAGGCCGCCGCCGAGATCGGCGAGTTGGGCGACAACACCGCAGCGATCCGCGCGCAGATCCGCGACGACGAGTTGCTGCATGCGGCCCTGCGGGGCGACGCCGAGGCGGTCGTGCTGGGCCACACCCGTTGGGCGAGCGTCGGGGTGATCTCCGAGGCCAACGCCCACCCGCTCGACTCCGACGAACAGGGCCGGGTCGACGGACCGTTCGTGGCCGCCGCGCTCAACGGCGACATCGACAACTTCGCCGACCTCAAGGCCGAACACGACCTGACCATCGCCGCAGAGATCACGACCGACGCGAAGGTGATCCCGACGCTCGTCTCCCGCGCGCTCGTCGACGACGGCGACCGGGCGGACGCGTTCCGCTCGACCGTGGCCTCCTTCGACGGCTCGGTGGCGATCGGTGCGATCGACGGTTCGGCCCCCGACCGGCTGCTGTTGGCGCTGCGCGGCAGCGGCCAGGCCCTGTACGTCGGCTTCGCCACCGACGCGTACGTGGTGGCGAGCGAACCGTACGGGCTGGTCGAGGAAGCGGACACGTTCCTCCGTCTCGACGGGGAGACCCCGTCGGATCCGGCCCAGCCCACGTCGAGCCGTGGTCAGATCGTGGAACTCACCGCCGCCGGCGCCGGCACGCTCGACGGCCTGGCGCGGTGGTCGTACGACGGGACCGCACTGCCCGTGGGTCCCGACGAGGTCCGTGCCGCCGAGATCACCACCCGCGACATCGACCGGGGCGACGCCCCGCACTACCTGCTCAAGGAGATCACCGAGTCGC
>JBDZVK010000390.1:0-2314 GCA_040255725.1 Actinomycetota bacterium | reverse complement strand
ACCAGACCTGATTATGTGACCCAGGGTTACTTCGGGTGGCTCGTGTTGGCATTGCGGAGTTCGGGAACCGACTTCTGTGTGCAGGCCGGTAGCCCGCCGCTGGCGGGAGTGCCCGAGTGCGACGACCAACGGCGGCGCCTCATCGGTCTCGAGGTCACCGACGATGCCTCGCCGGGTTCACCCCCCTCGGCGTCGACGATCGCGGTCGTTCCCCTGTCGAGCCCCGCCGATCAGCGCCGATTCGCCGACCTCGACGCGCGCGTCGGGTCGTGGCTCGACCGAGGTCGGCCGGTCGTGTTGTCGCGTGTCGGTCGCCGGATCCTCGAATCGCACGATCCTGGTGCGACACGGGCCGCAGAAGAGGTGCTCTCGGAGTTGTCGGAGCCGGCGCCGCTCGCGGAGCGGAAGAAGGTGCTGCGCGCCTTCGTCGCGCTCTGGACCTCGGAGGGGGCATTGGCGGCGACGTCACCGTTCGCCGACTCCGGGCTGACGATCGCCGAGTGGAGGCGTTGGGCGGATCTCGCCGATCGACGCGCCTTCCTGGTGCTGGAAGACCTCGGTGATTCCGTTCGATGACCACGCCGTGGGACCCGGCGACGTCGGTGTCCGGGGTAGCGTCACGGGCCATGGTCGAGGTCGCCGCGCCCCGCACGTTCAACTTCGCCGATGTCTGGGAGCACGCCGCCGACCGGGTGCCCGAGCGCGAAGCCCTCGTCTGTGGCGACCGTCGCCTCACCTACGCCGACCTCGACGACCGGGCGAACCGCTTCGCCGCGCAGCTGTCCGCGGCCGGGATCGTCAGGGGCGACACCTTCGGCATCTACGCCCCCAACTGCACCGAATGGATCGAGGCCCAGCTCGCAGGATGGAAGCTCGGTGCCCTCCCGGTGAACATCAACCACCGCTACGGGGCGCGCGAACTCGGCGAGCTCCTCGACGACGCCCGGGCCACCGGGCTGGTGTTCGACCGGGCCCGTGCCGACGCCGTCGTCGGTCTGGGACCGGAGCGACTCGCGGCCATGCGCCTGCTCGTCACGGTCGACGTGCCCGGCTCGTCGACGGGGGCCGGAGGTCCGCCACCCGCCGGAACCGTCGGCTGGAACGAGATGCTCGACGCCAATGGCGGAGCGACACGGCCCGACGTCGAGCGCAGTGGTGAGGATCACTACCTGATCTACACCGGTGGCACGACCGGGCGTCCCAAGGGCGTGCTCTGGCGACAGGAGGATGCGTTCTTCGCGTGTTTCGGCGGAGGCGACCCCATGCGCATGAACCCGGTCACCCGGCCGGCGCAACTCGCCGAGCACATCACGGCATCGCCGGCCACGTATCTGTGTCTGGCGCCCCTGATGCACGCCGCGGGCCAGTGGGTGGCCACGTCGTGGCTGTGGGCGGGGAGCCGCGTGGTGCTCGTGCCCGGGTCGTTCGAACCCGAGAGCGTCTGGGACCTCGTCGACGCCGAGGAGGTGAACCTGTTCACCGTCGTGGGCGACGCGACCGGAAAGCCGCTGCTCGACACCTGGGACGCGAACCCCGGACGTTGGAAGGCGTCGTCGCTGTTCTCGATCTCGAACGGCGGCGCGCCCATGTCGCCGACGCTCAAAGCCCGCTACCTCGAAGCCTTCCCCGACCAGATCTTCGTCGACGGTTTCGGCTCGTCGGAGACCGGTGCCCAGGGTTCCCAACGCATCGCCGCCGCCTCCGACGATGCGGCCCGGGCCCGGGTCGGCCGGGCCGGCGTGGCGCAGTTCTCGCCCTACGGTGCGGACACCGCGGTCCTCGACGACCGGCTGGAACCCGTGGCGGCCGATTCGGCCACGATCGGCCGGGTCGCCCTCAAGGGCCGCATCCCGATCGGGTACCTGCACGACCCGGAACGCACGGCGGAGACCTTCGTCGAGCACGACGGCGAACGGTGGGTGCTCACCGGCGACTACGCGACCGTCGGCGCCGACGGTACCGTCAGCCTGCTCGGACGTGGGTCGCAGTGCATCAACACCGGCGGCGAGAAGGTGTTCGTCGAAGAGGTCGAGATGGCGCTCCAGGCGCATCCCGACATCGCGGACGTGGTGGTCGTCGGCATCCCCGACGAGCGGTGGGGCGAGGCGGTCGGCGCCGTCGTCGAGGCCCGGGACGGCAAGCGCGTCGGCCGGGACGACCTCCGCGCGTTCCTCACTGGTTCACTGGCCGGCTACAAGCACCCTCGCCGCGTCGTCGCGGTCGATCGCATCCACCGGAGCCCTGCGGGCAAGGCGGACTACCGCTGGGCGAGAGCGGTCGCCGGTACCTCCACCGGAGTGGACTGAGGCCGGCG
>JBDZVK010000389.1:0-2314 GCA_040255725.1 Actinomycetota bacterium | reverse complement strand
GTTCGATACGGGTCGTACTCACGCACCGTCCAGCGTAATTGGTGCGCCGCTCGGCACACGACGAAATCGCCGGTCCCGGCGGCCGTCGGCGGGCGTCGCCGCGTCCGCGACGTGGCGGTAGAGCTCGGCCTGCCGCTTCGCAATCTGACACCACGAGAAGTCCGCGGCTCTGACCAGGCCACGCTCGGCCAGGTCGGCACGCAGTGCCGGTTCGTCACGGACCCGCTCGATCGCCGCGGCCAGGGCACGGGCGTCGCCGTCGGGCACGACGAGCGCGGCACCGTCGGCGACATCGGGAAAAGCACCGACGTCGGTCGCGATCACCGGAGTTCCGCACGCCATCGCCTCGATGATCACCCGACCGAACTGCTCACGGACGTTGGGGCGGTCGATCGAGGGGACGACCAACACGTCGAGGCCCCGGTACCAGTCCGGCAGCTCGTCGTGGTCGACGTACCCGTGAACGCGGGCCCGGCCGGTCAATCCGTGGGCTTCGATCGCCTCCCGCAAACGAGCCTCCTGTGGCCCCGCTCCGACGAAGTCGACGTCGACGTCGTCGACCATGACCAGCGCGGACACGAGGGTGAAGATGCCCTTCTGCTCGGTGAATCGACCCACGAACCCGGCCCTCAGGCGGCCTTCGTGCCCGTCCCGACGGCCCGCCGGCCCGAACCGCTCCTCGTCGACGCCCAAGCCGAGATTCACCACGTCGCCCGCGAATCCCTTCACCCGCAACACCGCTTCCACGTCGTCGTTGCAGGTGTGGACCGCCGCGACCCGCCGCAACACCCAGCGTTCGAACCACCGGAACGGCACCGGGTACCGCTTGAGCAGGTTCTGGGCGCTGTAGCAAACCACCGGGGCACGGCACCCCGCGAGGCGGGCGAGGAGCATCGTCTCGATGGTGGCCAGCGCCGCGGGTTCCTCGTGCACGTCGAGCACGTCGACGGACGCGTGGCGTCGCAGCGCACGGAACAGCGACCAGGGACGTTCGACGAAGCGAAACGGGTGGTGCCCGACGGTCGGCACCTCGACGACGTCCTCGCCCGGACCGACGACGAGGTCGACCATCGCGCCGCCTTCGTTCCATCGCCGCGGGGCGACGAGGGCCACGTCGACGCCTTCGTCGGCCAGCGCCCTCTCACGGTGTCGCCAGGCCGTGACCACGGCCGAGTGGTAGACCCGGAGCGCTCGGAGGGTCGACGGATCGCTCACGTCACCGCCACGACCTGCGGCATGGCGGGGCGCGCGCGGTACTCGGCGCCGCTCGCGGCCCCGACCGCCAGTCCCAGCATCAGGAACGGCAGCGTGTTGGGGCCGGCCACCCAGAAGATGTCGAAGGAAGCCGCGGTCACCCGGGCGACGATGCCGTACCAGGCGAGTTCACCGAGGGGCGGCGGGGCCCGATTGGCGACCCGAAGGCACATCCAGATCAGTGCCACGAACGCGATCAGGCCGATGACGCCGTCGCTCGACATCTCGTCGAGCACGAGGTTGTGTGGTTCACCCGCCGGTGCGCCCGGCTGGGCGAACCACTTCGGACCGGCGCCGAAAACCGGGTTCGGAGTGATCACGTCGCTCCACACGGTCCGGTACGTCGTCTCCCGCGACCCGACCGATGAGAACTTGTACTGATTCCCGCTCCGTTCGTCCGCCTGAGTCTGGAAGCTCAGCACCATCGTGGTGCCCAGACCGGCAGCGAGCAGCAGCACGAGCGGTACGAGGCGCCAGACGCGGCGGGTCTCGCGTTGCCATGCGTTCCTGATCAGGAAGACGAGGAACACCGCGGCGAGCGCCACGCCGGACCCGCGCGACTGCGAAGCTGCGAGTCCACCGGCCATGACCAGCCCGGTGAGCAGCACGAACCACGGCCTCCAGCGCAGATACCGCCGGCCGAAGTACCCGCAGATGATCGTGCTCACCAGCAGGGTCCCGATCGAATTCTTCTGCAACCCGAACGCGTACGCGGGCTCGAGATCGTTCGTGAGCGTGTCGACGATCGCGGCGATCGAGACGACGCAGGCCACCAGGACGAGCGCCCGCAGCGCCGGTGTGACCTTGCCGCGCGCGACCACGGCGGCACCGATGCAGACCGTGCCGACGATCATCACACTCCGGTGTGCGACCTCGACGGCGCCTGCAACCGTGAAGTGCGCGATCACCGACAGGCTCACGACCAGGGCGTACGCAATGGTCACGAACAGGATCCGTCTGAACGCCTTCGCACGCCACGGCACGAACGGAAACGCCGCGACGACGCCGAGAAACGTCATGAAGTCCGCGACGCTGAGGTCGACCGCGGCCGGGCCGACCC
>JBDZVK010000388.1:0-2316 GCA_040255725.1 Actinomycetota bacterium | reverse complement strand
TGCCGTTCGAGATCGCTCTTCGCCGCACCGCGCCGCTCCTCGGGCCGATGTTCCGGAGAGCTCGATGCGCCTCCCCTGCATCGTGAAAGCGGCTCCGCTACTCTTGACCGCATGGCGAAAACGAGCGGGAACCGGCGGTCACGCGGCGCGCGGAACCACACGACGGGCGCTGCGCCGGGCAGCGAGTCCCGGACGGTCGCCGCCTTCGCGGCGACGTTGACCGTCATGGTGGCCGCGTTCGGCCTGATCGGTGAACGTGGCGCGCACGCGGACGTCCCGGTCGGGGACTACTTCGAACTGACCTGTTACGACAGCGGGAGCAGCTTCACCGAGTTCGTCCCGGTCTTGTACTGGGAGGCAACGCCGAACCCGGTCACCGTCGGGGGAACGACGACCGAACAGGTACGGGTCGACATCCCGACACTTGCCAGCAACTCCCACCATCTCACGTGGCGGTTCACGATCCCGTCCGACGAGCAGTTCGTGGGCGTTCCGACGGTCACCGACCTGGGCGATCTCCCGGCCGGAAACGCCTCGGCGACGATCATCGGCTCTGACACGCTGGAAATCGTGGTCGTCGGCCCGTTCGACGCGAACCGGGTCGACATGGTCGGTCCCACCGTGCAGTTCCAGGTCAGCGGGACCGACGGCGCCGGAAACTATCCGGGGTACCATCTCCGCGCAGCGGAGTACGGGTACGCCTTCACCTACACCCGCACCGAAGGCGTCTTCCAGATCGGCGTGAACTGCGACGTCGACCACTGGACCTGGATCGGCCCGTTCCGAGCCGAGGCCCCCACCACGACCACCTCTTCGACGACGACGACCTCGACCACCACCGCACCGACCTCGACGTCGACCACCACCGCACCGACGACCACGACGACGTCGACCACCTCGGCACCGACCACGACGACCTCGACCACCGCGGCACCGACCACGACGACCTCGACCACCGCGGCACCGACGACCACGACGACGTCGACCACGCCTTCCTCGACGAGCACCGCGGCATCGACATCGACCACCTCGACATCGACCACCTCGGCGCCGTCGACCACGACGCGACCCGCCACGACCGCCGGGCCGACGACCTCAGCC
This sequence comes from Actinomycetota bacterium, assembly GCA_040255725.1. Classification (GTDB taxonomy): domain Bacteria; phylum Actinomycetota; class Acidimicrobiia; order Acidimicrobiales; family Iamiaceae; genus JAFDWI01. Next base: position 1,215 of record JBDZVK010000388.1, on the reverse strand, counting down.
TCGACGACGACCGACCCGATTCCGCCGTCGTCGATCGCGGGTGGGTCGACGAGCGCGCCGGGCACCTCCGGAGCGCCGGTGACGGTCGACCCCGCGGGGGTGCAGCCCGCGCCGACCGCCAAGCCCGTGATGGGGACCCCCAGCTACACCGGCTGATCGCTCGCGTCCCGGGCTCACCACCACGGCCCGGCCGTTCGTGTACCCGCCGCTGCGGCGGTATTTCGAACAGACCTGCACCACCGCCTCGAACAGCACGGCGCCGGTGTCCGGATGGACTTCGCCGGGGCCGATCCCGACCATCTCGCCGAGGTGATCGCGGATACCATCGCGGCCCCGGTCAGCTACCGCAGCGTGGACACCGATGGCGCCGCCCGGGTCAGCCGCTCGACCCGTCGGGGTCGAGTAGGAGGGGACCGTGGTCGAGGTGGGGCAGCACGAGCCGGCCGAAGATCTCGGCCTCCTCGCGGTGCGGATACCCCGACAGGATGAACGCATCGATTCCGAGCTCGACGTAACGCTCGAGCTTGGCCCGCACCTGGTCGGGGTCACCCACGATCGCGGCCCCGCAGCCGCTCCGGGCGCGCCCGATGCCGGTCCACAGGTGATCCTCGACGAAGCCGTCACCGCCGGCCGCGTCGCGCAGCTCGGCCTGGCGGCGTACCCCGACCGAGGCACTGTCGAGGGAACGTTCCCGGATCTCGCGGCCGATGGCATCGTCGAGACGGCTGACCAGTCGCGCCGCCGCGGCACGAGCCTCGTCCTCGGTGGCGCGCACGATCACGTGCACCCGGTAGCCGAAACGCAGCCTCCGGCCGTAGGACGCGGCCCGTCGACGCATGTCGTCGAGCAGGTCGACCACGACATCCTCGGTGTCGGGCCACATCAGGAACACGTCCGCCGCTCGCGCGGCCACGTCGCGGGCGTTGTCCGACAGCCCTCCGAAGTACAGGGGCGGGCAGCGACCCGACACCGTGCCGATCCGTGGCGGGTCGACGGCCAGGTCGTAAGTCGGCCCGTGGTGGTCGACGGGCTCACGATCGAGCAGCGACCGCAGCATCTGCATCTCCTCCAGCGTGCGCTGGTAACGCGGATCCGACGCCAGCGACTCGCCGGGCCGGTCACTGGAGATGATGTTGATGGTCAGCCGTCCACCGAGCAGATGGTCGAGGGTCGCCAACTGGCGGGCCAACTGGGGTGGCCACAGCTCGCCGCAGC
>JBDZVK010000387.1:0-2316 GCA_040255725.1 Actinomycetota bacterium | reverse complement strand
AGCCCGTCGTCACGATCCGAGATGGCCACCCGGTTCGTCCCCGCGACCAACGTCGGGGTGATCTGCGGCGTCATGTAGTGGATGCGGTGGTCGTGCCACACGTAATGCCCCCCGTGACCGACCGTTTTCCACTGGGGATGCTTCGTGGCGCGTTCGATCGAAACCCAGTCGGGGATGTCGGTGTTCTGTGCAGAGCCGTACCGGCTCTCGTTCAGGTACGTCGCACTCGATGCCTGATTCTCCTGCACGGTCCCCTTCTCGTCGATCCGCAACCACGGCTCACCCGTGTAGCCGGGAATCTCGACCGTGTGGCCGCGCTCCACGGTCAGATCCAGAAACCCGTCGCCGCCCACCACCTTCGCGGTGAAGGGCACCTCGGCCGCGTCGGCGCAACTCGACGTCGTCGTCGACGCCTTCTGCACCGGCACGACACAGAGCACCTTCGAGCGGTAGTTGCCGGGCTCGGCCGGGTCCGCGCCGGCCGCCGGGGCCAGGGCGACGAGGCCGCACAGGGTCACCGCGACCGCGACGAGAGCCCGGCGGCCGATCATCGGAGAGGCTCGCCGGGGTGCAGGATCGCCAGGAGTTCGTCGTGGCATCGCCCGTTGGTGGCCAGGCCCGACCCGCCGCCGGGGCCGGGCAGGCCCTGCAGGTCGCTGAATCGCCCACCGGCCTCGGCCATGATGACCGGCATCGGGGCGACGTCGTAGAGTTCGGCGACCGAGTCGGCCATCGCCTCGGCCCGACCCGTCGCCACCAGCGTGTAGCCGTAGCCGTCACCCCAGGTCCGCACGTGGACGCCGTGGACGTTCAACTGGTCGACGACCTCGCCCGGCCACCCGGCGAAACCCGACGTCATCACATACGAGTCGGTGAGTTGCGCGGTGTCGTTCACGTGGATCGCGTCGCCGTTGCACCACGCGCCGAGACCGCGGCCCGCGTACACCGTTTCGCCCAGCGCCGGCACGTTGATCACCCCGATCGCGATGCCCGCGGCGTCTTCGAGCGCCAGCAGGTTCGTGTACAGCGGCACACCGTGGGTGAACGCCTTCGTACCGTCGATCGGGTCGAGGATCCAGCGTCGACCCGAGGTTCCCGGTGTCTCGGCCTCTTCCTCTCCGAAGATCCCGTCGTCGGGAAACAACTCGCTGATCTCGGCTCGGAGCTGGGCTTCGGCGCCACGGTCGGCCGCGGTCACCGGGGTGCCGTCACCCTTGGTGTCGACGGCGAGGTCGGCGCGGCGGAAGAACGACTGGGTCAACTCGCCCGCCCGTCGGGCGAGTCCGACGGCCTCGTCCAGCAGGCCGTGATCGACCGGTTGGGAAGCGGGATCGGCCATGACCATCAGCTTGGCACCTTCTCGCGACGGTTCCCCACTCCGCGGCACGAACGCCGAACGTGTCTGCGAGGGCACACCGGACCGCCGCGCCGACCAGGCCCCGCCTCGCACTTCGGGGCACGAGACCTACCTGGCGCCCCCGGCCGCCCCGACGTTCCCATGGGGAGCGGGGTCGGGGCCGTTTGTACGCTGGGCGGTCGTGACCGATCACGTCCAGCACCCCGAAGACCCTCCGGCTCCCCGGCGGACGTTCGCGATCATCTCCCACCCCGACGCGGGCAAGACGACCCTCACCGAGAAGTTCCTGCTCTACGGGGGTGCGCTCGGCGGCTCGGGCGCCGGGTCGGTCAAGGCCAAAGGGGCGCGACGCTCCGCGACCTCGGACTGGATGGACCTCGAACAGTCCCGTGGGATCTCGATCACCTCGACCGTGCTGCAGTTCCCCTACCGCGACCACGTGGTGAACCTGCTCGACACCCCCGGCCACCGCGACTTCTCCGAGGACACCTACCGGGTGCTGGCCGCCGCGGACGCCGCCGTGATGGTGCTCGACGCCTCCCGGGGCATCGAGGCGCAGACCCTGAAGCTGTTCGAGGTGTGCCGTGCCCGCGGGCTGCCGCTCATCACGTTCGTCAACAAGTGGGACCGTCCCGGTCGCACGCCGCTGGAGTTGCTCGACGAGATCGAGGAACGCCTCGACCTGCCGGCGATCCCGTTGACCTGGCCCGTGGGCATCGCCGGCGACTTCCGGGGCGTCGTCGACCGGCGCGACGGCACGTTCGTCCGATTCACCCGCGTCGCCCGGGGCGCGTCCGAGGCGCCCGAGGAGATCGTGGACGCCGAGCGCGCCCACGCCGAGGAAGGCGCCGCGTGGGACGACGCCGCCGAAGGGCTCGAGCTGCTCGACGCCGTCGGTGCCGACTTCGACGCCGAACTGTTCGAGGCGGGGGAGCTGACCCCGACGTTCTTCGGATCGG
>JBDZVK010000386.1:0-2317 GCA_040255725.1 Actinomycetota bacterium | reverse complement strand
CACACGGGCCACATCATCTTTGAACTCCTGCGGATACTTCTTGGGCATGGCATCCATCCTCTCTCGTGGGGCAACCCCACACATAGAACGTCAACCAAACCTGCAGCAGACCCCTGCGCGCCGAGGGTTCCCGATTCTTCGCCGCGTAATAGATCTGAGGCGCGATCTGGCACACCGCACAGATCAGCTCGACACCCCAGACCAGCCCGTCGGCACTGCGACGATGCCGGTTCTCGTCGATGAACGCGATCACCTGCGGGATTGGCGGTCGAGCTCCGCCCCGAAGAAAGCCGACGCCGCTTTCAGGATCTCGTTCGCCCGACGTAACTCGGCGTTCTCACGCTTCAGGCGCTTCACCTCCGCGGCCTCTTCGGTCGTCAACCCCGACCGCGTGCCGCCATCGATCTCAGCTTGACGGACCCACTTACGAACCGTTTCAGGTGTCGGACCCAGCTTGTCCGCGACCGAACAGATCGCGTCCCACTGCGAGGGGTGCTCACCCTGATGCTCGAACACCAGACGCACCGCCCGCTCGCGAAGCTCCTTCGGATACTTCCCATGTCTTGACATCGCTCCATCCTCTCAAGGACTGGAGCCTCCACCCATCCCGGGGTGCTTCACGCGAATGGCATGGCTGTAGTTTGGGGAAAGCATGCCCGGCGAGTGGACTCCAGAGCCGTTCGAAGCCGATGACGGGACGATCCCCTTCGAGCGTTTCGTCGACGGCCTCACAGACTTCAAGTTCGTCGCGCTCGACACGGCCATCGACCAGGTGCTGTCAACGCGAGGACTCGACTTGGTCCGGACCGAGTGGCTCAAGGCTCTCGGTGAGGGGCTCCACGAGTTTCGGGTACGCCACAGTGCCGACGAAGTGGCCCGCATGTTCGGAGGCGACGCGCCCACGATCGATGGCCGGCCCGAGAAGGTGTTGCTTCGGGTCTTCGTCCACTTCCACGGACAGAAGGTCATTCTTCTCCTCGGCGGCTACGACAAGGGCGCTGACCCCAAGGATCGCCGTCAACAGCGAGAGATTGCCCAGGCGCGCCGACTCCTTGCCCAGTTCAAGGACCGGCAACGCCGTGAACGTCGCGGCAAGACGGGACGGTAGGCGTTGTCGACCGTTGACGAAACATGGGGAATACCCCATACTGTCCTGGAGGAGGCACCGCAATGACCCCCACCTACCAAGACGCCACGGCCGCTCGCCGGGCACGCCTTGCACCCGACACCAAGGTGCAGCGCGAGATCTTCGAACAGTCCTACGAGATCGCCATGCAACTCGTCGCGCTACGCGAACGACACGGCCTCACCCAGCACGAACTCGCCGAACGCTGCGGTGTCAACCAGGCAGACATCAGCCGCATCGAGCGCGGCTCCACCAGCCCGACCACACGAACGCTCCAACGCATCGCCAACTCGCTGAACTCCGACGTACGACTCGTCGAACGGGCATCCTGAACATCGGCCCACTCCCCGCGACTCGAAGACCGAAATCCTCACACATCAGATGTCAACCGAACCCTGGGCAGTCCCCGTGTCGACGGGACCGCAGCCCGTAGCGATCACGCTGTTCTCAGGCGGTCTTCATCTCCCACACCGTGCTGAACAGGGGTTTTGCCGACATCTCAAGCGGAATGGGGCGTGGGATCACTGAACCTGTCCCCCCTCCGACACAGACCATTCACTCGAACTTTGGCGGGAAGCGTGCGTTGCCCGTGGGAGGCCTCGAGGGGTTCGCGATGGTCCGGTTCGGTGACCCGCCGACCTGCAGATTGACACGTGCGCAAGAATCTGTTCGGCGAGTAGCGTACGCCCGTGAGTCGCATGAGCGGCCGACGACGCAGTGAGAAGGGGGAGCAAACCGATGGGAATCACAGTTCGAGGCGACCTGTCTGTCGAGCCGGTCGATTCGGGGTTTCTTGTGCTGCGCCCCGGCGATGACCGGGTCCTTCATCTGACCGGACGCCGGGCTGAAGCGTTCACGCTCGCCAGGCACGGGACAGACGAGGTGCCCGCTGACCTGATCGAAGCCATGGCCGGCCTCGTCGAACTGGACGTCGTGGTCACCGACGCGTGGTCACGCCGCCGCATCCTGCAACTCGGCGGCGCCGCAGCAGCCGCCGGCGTTGCCGTCATCGCCCTGCCCAGTATCGCCGCCGCCGCATCGTCGACCACGACGCTGCGACCCGACACCACCATCGCACCGACCACCACCACGCCCCCGCCACCACCAGGAACCATCTACATCGCCGACACCTACAACAATCGGGTTCTCGAAGTCGCACCCGACGGAACCCAAACCACCGTCGGCAGCGGC
>JBDZVK010000385.1:0-2322 GCA_040255725.1 Actinomycetota bacterium | reverse complement strand
GTGCCGCCAACACCGGCATCGGCGAAGGCATCGACCCGAACGACGCCAAGATCGATCCGACTGCGGAACCCGCGAAGGGCTTCAAGGCCAAGGACCCGGTGCTCCAGCCCGCGCCGGGCGGTACCGTCCACGACCTCACGTTCGAGGCGACCGACAAGGACATCGAGGTCGCCCCGGGCGTCACGCAGAAGATCTGGGCCTTCAACGGCACCGTGCCCGGCCCGACCCTGCGGGGCAAGGTCGGCGACGTGTTCAACATCAAGCTGGTGAACAAGGGCTCGATCGGTCACTCGCTCGACTTCCACGCCTCACAGACCTCGATGGACACCGACATGCGCACGATTCAGCCCGGCGAGTCGCTGATGTACAGCTTCAAGGCCGAGTACGCAGGTGCCTGGATGTGGCACTGTGGCACCCCTCCCGTGCTGCATCACATCGCCAATGGCATGTACGGCGCGGTGATCATCGACCCCGCCGACGGACTGGCGCCGGTCGACCACGAGTTCCTGATGGTCCAGTCGGAGTTCTACTTCGGTCCCGAGGGCCAGGAGGCCGACCTCGCCAAGGCCCGATGGGGTTTTCCCGATGCCGTGGTGTTCAACGGTTACTACAACCAGTACGTGTACGACCCCATCGAGGTGAAGGTCGGTGACCGGGTCCGGGTGTGGGTCGAGAACGTCGGACCGAACGAGCTGTCGGCGTTCCACATCGTGGGAACGCAGTTCGACACGGTGTTCAAGGAAGGGGCGTACGTGCTGCAACGGAACAATCCCCAGTCGGGCGGTTCTCAGGCGCTCGACCTGCTGCCCTCACAAGGCGGGTTCGTCGAGTTCACCGTCCCCAAGAAGGGCATGTATGCGATGGTGACGCACAAGTTCAACGACGCCGAACGCGGCGCCTCGGGGCACATCATCGCCGAGTAGCCCGGCCCCACCCGGCCGTAACCGGCCGTAACCGGCCCCACCCACCGGCCGCCCCACCCACCGCCCGTCGGAACTTGTCGCAGTTGCTCCCGGAAGGCGGGAGCAACTGCGACGAGTTCGGCGCCTTTCCGCGAGGTTTGGGCGCCTGCCCCCGGGCGGGTTCAGCGCAGGAAGGCGATCAGCGACGGGATCTGCAGCTTGCCGCTCGCGGTGAGCGCGTCCTGGTACGCGGACTCGGTCGTCAACAGCGACAGGTCGCCGTCGTCGGGGGCGAGGTCGTCGTCGAAGGGCATCGGCATCCACGTCGACAGCTTCGGTGGCGCCGATGCCGGGCGGGTCTCCGGTGGACTGCTCACGTGCTGGCGGGCCGCGCTCCACGACGGTCCCCGGCGACGCCGGCTCACGCTCTGGGCATCGGCCACGCGGCGGATCCCCTGCCGGGCCCGTTCGGCGGATCCGTAGCGGACGACCTCGATCTCGGCGACCATGTTGGTCAGGGCATCGTGGTGGTCACGCAGGATGCCCGCCCAGGGCTCGCGGGCGAGCGAGGCGAGCTGACGGAGCGTGGGAATGGTCCGGTTCGGACCGTGTACGCCGAGCAACTGCACCTGCGCGGCCCTGAGCAGGTCGATCTCGCGTACCTGGTTGCGGGCCGTTTCCACCTCGGACGCCGCCCAGGTCAGGAACTGCTCGTCGCGCCCGGCCAGCAGGGCGCGCAACGCCGTGAGCCGGTACAAGAGTTGCTCCAGGCTGTTTCGCTCCTGTCGGAGCACTTCGGCGACTTCCTGCATGCAGTGCCTCCCGAGGCGCCTATCCATCGGCGGGGCGACGGCACGGGTCAAGGTTTGGCCCCCAGGATTGACCGAAAGGCTCAGGATCGGGGCTCGTTCGCCACCGTGGGAGGTGGCACGCTCGGAGGCGACCCGGCATGCGCCGGCCGGGTGGGGGTCGACGCATCGATCATGGGGGTCGTGGGGGCCGCGTGCGGGGGCAGCGCGCGGGTCGGATCGTGCCCGGCCCCGCCGGTGATCTCGACCGTGTTGGCCGTGTTACGTTGGGTGCGACGGTCCATCTCTCGATCGCTGGAGCGTTGCTGGGCCGCCTGCAACCGCTCGTACGGACGGTGGTAGGCGCGGACGAGGGTGTCGGCGAGCTGCATGATCCACCACGCCACCGCGATGATGCCGACCACCGCGACGAAGGTGATCGCGGACGGCAGGCTGAGCGCGAAGAACTCGCGGCCGAAGGGCACCAGCAGTACCAGCGCGAACGCCGCGACGAGCGCGCCGACGAGCGTCTTCCGCCAACCGTTCAACGGCCTTGCGAGACGAACCAGGATCAGAAAGCCCAGGCCGACCAGCACCAGCGTCGCGGTGGTGCGCCGCTGGTCGAGGGTGAG
>JBDZVK010000384.1:0-2331 GCA_040255725.1 Actinomycetota bacterium | reverse complement strand
AGAAGCTCACCTCGGTGGCGATCGACCACGACTGGGAGATCCCGCCCTGGCCGAGCGCGGGATAGTAGATCTGGAGGAGCAGGTAGTACTTCCACCACTGCGAACCGAGGTCGAACCCGATCACGAACCCGAAGGGTTGGACGGCGTGCAAGCCCCACAGCACGGTGAGCGCCACCCAGTAACACGGGAAGATCCGCAGGATCCGTCGCCACCAGAACGCCACCGACGGCATTCCGGGCGCGTCGTCGAGGTGGGCGACGACGAATGGTCGGTACAACAAGAACCCCGACAGCGTGAAGAAGATCGCCACCCCGGCGTCGCCGAACCGTCCCGGCTGGGCCAGCACACCGCTGCGATCGTCGCCGGCGAGGAAGGTCGCATGCGTGAGGACGACCAACGACGCCGCGACCGCTCGCATGCCCTCCAGCCCGGGGAAATGCGGGCGCGGCGGCGCGGCGGTACCGATGGCCTCGGCGTCGCTGCGAGGGGCCGGCGTCGCGCCGCTGGGGGTCATGTCGCCCAGCCCCGGATCTGCGGGTGCGTCCCGGTCACCGTCACAACGGCCGGTGAGGTTTGCAGCGCTCGTAGAGCTGGTACATGGGCAGGTCGCGTCCCGCGTAGTCGGGGATGAGCCCCCAGCTTCCCACCTTGCAGAAGTCGCGCCGGATGATCTCGTTCGGCACGTTCGAACCGGGTTCCATCGAGTTGTTGGGTTCGATCCACGCGTTCCAGACGTTCGTGAGGATGACCCAGTCCGCCGAGTTCACATCCGATGCCAGGCGGGTCTCTGGTCCCGAGTCGAACGGGTCCATCTCGATGTAGTAGGTGGCCGGTGGCAGCTCGGGGTACAGGTAGTAGAAGAACGCGTCGGTGTAGGGCGTGTAGCGCAGGTCGGCCGGCCCGACGAAGAGCCGTTCACCGGCCTTCGGACCGAGCGAGTCGAGCTTGTCGACCAACTGCTGGGCCGAGGTCGCGATGCTCGGGCTGGGCACGTAGAAGTTGCGACCGTTGCGTTCGATCGGAAAGCCGATGACGTTGCGGTCGATCGACTGCAGCGCCACATCGGTGTAGGTCCGGATCGTGAACTGGGGAGCGACGCCCGCGAAGAACACGACCGCCGCGACCGCCACCGCCACCGGGGCACGCAAGGTCGCCCAACGCGGGGACTTCGCCGGTCGGACCGCGAAGAACTGCGCGACCGCGGCCGGCAGGCTCGCGATCGTGATGACCCCGACCCAGGCGAGGTGCGTCTGGTCGGCACGCTGGAGCGCCTGGGGGAGCAGGCCGAGGCCGTAGACGCCGAGCACCAACAGGGCCGCCGGTCGACGCGCGTCGGGGTCGCGGCGTCGGGTCCGGCGCGCGACCGCGATCACCGCCAGCGGAGCGAGGATCGTGACCCAGAACCAGAACCAGAGCTGTTGCGACATGCCGATCTGGGGGAAGGGCCAACCGACCGTCCGGAGGACCGCGGCCTTCTGGAAGTACCCGACGAGATGGTCCCACACCGGCGGCATGGGCAGGGTCCGCCCTTCGCGCAGGGTGAACACCGGGTCGGTGAACATGCCGGTGATCGCGTGACCCGGGCCGGCAATCTGGGCGTGTACGACGTAGCCGACGAACGCCACGCCGAGCCCCCAGACGAGCGGGAGGAGCCGCCGCCACCGCAGCGGCCACAACGCCACGACGGTCGCGAGGGTCATGGCCAGGATGAGATCGGGTCGGTACAGCAGCGCCATCGACACCAGCACGCCCGAGACCACGAGCCACTTCGCTGCGCCGGTCTCGCGGGCCTGGAGCAGCGCCCACACGGCCCAGATCCCGAAAGCGATCGCGCCGTTCCAGGCGAGCGCCGACAGGCCAGTGGAGTTCAGGTTGATGAACACCGCTGTCAGCGCGGCGAGCAGGGCGATCGGGCGACCCCAGCGGCGGATCACCCAGTACAGGCCGAGGACGATGCCGACGTGTTGGGCAAGACCGAACCAGCGCTCGGTGGCGAGCGACACCCCGAAGACCTTGTAGACGCCGGCCAGGACCCACAGGCTTCCCGGGCCGTACAGGTGCAGGAAGTCGCGGTTCGGGATCTGACCGTGCAACACCTGCTCGGGGAAGACGAGCATGAAACCCTCTTCCATCGCCGCGCCATGGTCACGGAGCAGCCCACGCAGGGGAATCGCGATGACGATCGCGAGCACGGCCAGGGCGATCGCATCGAACCGGTCCCACCGCGGGGAGGATGGTGCAGTGGCGGCGGTCGGGGTGGCGGTCTGGTGCTGCGTGCTGGGCATCGACGGGTCGCCATGAAGGTCCACCGGCTGGCCCGGCGCTGCTACG
>JBDZVK010000383.1:0-2336 GCA_040255725.1 Actinomycetota bacterium | reverse complement strand
ACGATGTGGGCCTTGTGTTCCCAGATCATGCGGTCTTCCTCGACCTGCTGGGAGATTTCCGCGGCGAACGCCTTGCCGACCGACGAGTTCGTCGCCGCGTCACCGAGGTCGCCGACGACGAAGGTGAACTGCAGTTCGCAGTTCTCGGCGTCGATCGGCGTGTTGCAACCCAACAGGTACAGGTCGACGAAGCCGCTGAAGTGCGTGAAGGTCAGCCCCGGACCGAACGTGTCGACGTCGATGCGGCCTTCGACCACGCCCTGGGGCGTGACGAACTTCTGCGCGGAGCGCATCTTGGCCAACGGACCGTCGGGTTCGTAGAGCTCGAGGACGGGTACGTCCGCGGTGTGGTGCACGTAACGGAAATGCGCGGAATCCACCCCGTTCTCGGCGAGCTCCTGCCAGGCCGCGGCGATCGTGAAACGGCGGGTGATGACCTGATCGGCATCGCCGGTGAACTGGTCGAACTCGGGTACCTCCCAGAGCGGATCGGCCCCGTCGGGGTGGTACCAGGTCATCACCAGGCCGTTGCGCTCGACGGTCGGGTACGTCCTCAGCCGGCCCTTGCGGTTGACCCGGTCCGCGTAGGGGATGTCGGTGTTGCAACCCTGCGCGTCGAACATCCACCCGTGGAACGGGCAGCGGATCTCGCACCCGTGCACGGTGCCGCCGTGGCCGATGTGGGCACCCAGATGCGGGCAGAAGGCGTCGTGGACGTGGGGCGTGCCCTGCTCGTCGCGCCACAGCACCAGGTGCCTACCGAAGTGGTAGGCGGCCCTGGCCTCGCCGACCGCGAGGTCCTTCGACCAGGAGACCTGGAACCATCCGTAGGGGACCGGGAAGGGATACCGCGACATGGGCGTGCTCCGGGAGGCGAAAAACTAGAACGTGTTTCACTCTAGCGGCCGACCGGGGCGACGGCAGGGTCCAACGACCCGGTCATTCCGTTTCTTCGTTGGAGACCGTGACCGACAGCATCGCATTCACCTGGTCGCCCGCGTCGCTGCCCAGCATCACCTGGTAGGTGGTGTCGCCCTTGGTGCCGTTGACCATGCCGCCGTCGCCACTCTTGGTCTGCATCGCGACGTCGACGCCGTTCGACTCGAACGCGTCGACGTAGGAGTCGATGAGCGCGGCGGCACTCGCGTCGCCCGTCGTCGACACGATCGTCATGGTGCCGTCGGCCGTCTTGGACTCGGTCACGTTCTCGATCTCGAAACCGTCGGCGACCGGCAGGATGTCGCTCGGCCATCCCTTGGGAAGCTCCTTGGCGGCCTTCGACGAGAACTCGCCGTCCTTGGTCTTGATCGACATGCCGTCGTCGGAGATGTCGACGTCACCGCCGCTTGCGCCTTCGATCGACTTCTCCGCGACCTTCTCACCCACCTTGTCGCTGACCTTCCCGCAGGCGCCGGCGCCCACGACCAACAAGCCGCTCATCACGAGTGCCGCGGCGGTGCGCGCGAAGTACTTCGGGTGCATGTTCCATCTCCTGTGGAAGGGGCGGGGGTCCGTCGAACCCGTCTGGTGATCTCCAGGTTAGCACGGTGCGATGTATCGGCGAAGTGCGATGTATCGGCGGCCCGGACCGGGGCGCCCGCGCGGGTAGCCTCGCCTGCCATGAAACTGGGACTCGCCCTCGGATACTGGTTCGCCGACATGCCCACCGGGCACGCCGAGATGGTGCGTGCCGCGGAAGACCTGGGATTCGATTCGGTGTGGACGGCCGAGGCGTACGGATCGGACTGTTTCACCCCGCTCGCCTGGCTGGGCGCGTCGACGACGAAGCTGCGCCTGGGGACCGCGGTGTGCCAACTGTCGGCCCGCACCCCGACCGCCACAGCGATGACCGCGCTCACCCTGGATCATCTCTCGGACGGTCGCATGATGCTGGGGTTGGGCGCGTCCGGCCCCCAGGTCGTGGAGGGCTGGTACGGCCGGCCGTACCGCCGCCCCCTCGCCCGCACCAGAGAGTACGTCGCCGTCATCCGTGAGATCCTCGATCGGCGCGCCCCGCTCGACTTCCAGGGCGAGTTCTTCCAGCATCCCTTCACCGGCGAGGGGTCCACCGGCCTGGGGAAACCTCTGAAGACGATCACCCATCCGCTGCGGTCCGACCTGCCGATCCTGCTCGGCGCCGAAGGTCCCAAGAACGTGGCCCAGACCGCGGAGATCGCGGACGGCTGGTTGCCGATCTTCCTGTCACCGGCCACCGACGCCACCTACCGCGGGTATCTCTCCGAGGGGTTCTCCCGGCCGGGAGCCCGCCGAGGATGGGACGACTTCGAGATCCCGAACCTGGTGACGATCGTGATCGACGACGACGTCGAGAAGGC
>JBDZVK010000050.1:4196-12511 GCA_040255725.1 Actinomycetota bacterium | reverse complement strand
CTGTGGGCGTGCACGGCCTGTCGGGCGTGCGACGAGATCTGCCCGGTGAACATCGAGATCCTCGACAAGATCCTCGACATGCGGCGCTACCTGTCGCTGATGGAGTCGAACTTCCCGACCGAGCTGGGCACCACCTACCGCAACATGGAGAACAACGCGAACCCCTGGGGCATGAACCAGGGCGAGCGGGCCGACTGGGCGAAGAACCTCGACGGGGTCGAGGTCGTCGAACCGGGTGACGCCTTCGACCACGAGTACCTCTACTGGGTCGGCTGCGCGGGTTCCTTCGACGACAAGAACAAGCGGGTGTCGACGTCGATGGCGAAGCTGTTGCGCCGGGCAGGCATCGACTTCGCGATCCTCGGGCCCGGCGAGAACTGCACCGGCGACCCGGCCCGCCGGTCGGGCAACGAGTACATCTTCCAGATGCTCGCCATGCAGAACATCGAGAACCTCAACGGCATGGGCGTGCGCAAGATCATCACCCAGTGCCCCCACTGCTTCAACACGCTGCGGAACGAGTACCCCGACTTCGGCGGCAACTACGAGGTGATCCACCACTCCCAGCTCCTCGAACAGCTCGTCGAGGACGGCCGCCTCGACCTGTCGAACGCGGAGCTCGACGAGCGGGTCGTCTACCACGACTCATGCTACCTGGGACGGCACAACAACATCTACGGCGCCCCACGGAACGTGCTCGCGAAGCTCAGCGGGATCGAAGTGGTCGAGGCGCCCCGGAACGGCACGACCGGGCGCTGCTGCGGTGCGGGCGGGGCGCGCATGTGGATGGAGGAGAACATCGGCACCAAGATCAACGACGATCGCGCCGAAGAGCTGATCCACACCGGCGCCGACCGCGTCGCCACGGCGTGCCCGTTCTGCTACATCATGCTGGACGACGGCGTGAAGGGAGCCGGGGCCGGCGACGACGTGCAGGTCGCCGACATCGCGATCACCGTGCTCGATGCGATCGAGAACGGCGAACGCCGCATCGACCCCGCGGTCCTCGCCCCGGTGGGCGCCGGAGAACCGGCACCGGAAATCGACCCGGCGCCGGAACAGGACGCTCCGGAATCGACCGACTGAGCACGTCGGCGATCCGCGGGTCCCTCAGTTCGGGAAGTTCTCCCAGTACCGGCTCGGCGTCGGCCCTCGCTGGCCCTGGTACTTGGAGCCGAGCGGAGCCGAACCGTAGGGCTGGTCGGCCGAGGTGGTCATCGACAGGAACGAGATCTGCCCGATCTTCATGCCCGGGTACAACGTGATCGGCAACGTCGCCACGTTCGACAACTCGAGGGTGAGGTAGCCGTCCCAGCCCGCGTCGACGAACCCGGCGGTGGAGTGGATCAACAGCCCCAGCCGGCCCAACGACGACTTGCCCTCCAACCGGGCCACGAGGTCGTCGCCGAGCGCCACCCGCTCGGCGGTCGCGCCGAGCACGAACTCGCCGGGATGCAGGATGAACCGGTCGCCCTCGGGGATCTCGACCAACTCGGTGAGGTCCTCGAGGTTCGTCTTGACGTCGATGAGCGGCATCGTGTGGTTCCGGAACACCCGGAAGTACCGGTCGACGGTGACGTCCACCGACGACGGCTGGATCATCGAATCGTCGAGGGGATCGATCACGATCCGCCCCGAGTCGAGCGCTTCCCTGATGGACCGGTCCGAGAGGATCATCGTCGGAGGAGGCTACCCGATCACGATCGGCGGCCCGGACGGCGCCGACGCCGGATCCGACTCGTATCACGAAGGAATTCCGCCGTAGCATCGCCGGGTCATGTCTGGTCGACCGCGGTGAGCGCCCCTACACGCCGACCGGCACGGTTCCCATCCCGCCGCGACCACGCACCCGTCGGCGCCGACGGCTCGCCGACCGCGGCACCACGCTGCACCGACGACCGGGTCGGGCTTCGTGGGAACGTCCTCGTAGAGTCGGACGGGCATGTCCGGCGGTAGCCCCCTGAACGACACGGTCCTCGACGATGCCATCTTCCAACGGCGCTGGCTGATCCTCGCGACCCTTTGCCTCGGACTGATCCTCGTGGTCGCGGCGAACTCGTCGCTGAACGTCGCCTTCCCGAAGATCCAGGAGGCGCTGGGGACGTCGCCGAGCCAACTCCAGTGGATGGTCGACGCCTATTCGCTCGTGTTCGCCGTGCTGCTGCTGCCCGCGGGCGCGCTCGCCGACCGCTTCGGCCGCAAGACCGCCCTGCAGGCCGGACTCGCGATCTTCGGGCTCGCCTCGCTGCTCGCCACGCTCAGCTCCGACAACGGCCAGCTCATCGCCTTGCGCGGCCTGATGGGGGTGGGCTCGGCGTTCATCATGCCGGGCACACTGTCGATCCTCACGAACGTCTTCCACGACCCGGTCGAACGCCAACGCGCGATCGCCATCTGGGCCGGGTGCGCCGGACTGGGTGCCACGATCGGCCCGGTCGTGTCGGGCGTCCTGCTCGAAGGGTTCACCTGGCAGTCGGTGTTCTTCATCAACGTCGTGCTGGCGATCATCGCCGTCGTAGCCGGCGCGAAGCTCCTGCCGAACTCGTCGGACCCCCGCGAGGCGACGCTCGACCCGGTCGGGGTGTTCCTCGCGATCGCAGGGATCGGCAGTCTGTTGTACGGCATCATCGAAGGACCCGCGAACGGGTGGGTGTCGCCGGTGACGATCCTCACGATCGTGGGAGGTGCCGCCGTGGTCGGTGCGTTCATCGCCTGGGAACTGCACACCGACAAACCGATGCTCGACATGCACCTCTTCCAGAACCGGGCGTTCACGCTGGGCTCCACCACGATCACGCTCCAGTACTTCGCGATGTTCGGCCTGTTCTTCGCGATGGCCCAGTATCTGCAGATCTCGCACGGGTACTCGGCGCTGCAGGCGGGGCTGGCGGGGATCCCGGTCGGGGTGATGGGCATGGTCGCGTCGCCGCTGAGCGCGCCGCTGGTGCGGCGCTTCGGCCACCGCTTCGTCGTCGGCTCGGGGTTGCTGATCTCCGCTGGGGGCATGGCGCTGATGATCGGAGCGTCGCCCACGACGACGTTCGCGCTGTTGTTCGTCGGCTTCTGCCTGCTCGGTTGGGGCAACGGCCAGGCGACCGCGCCCTCCACCACGTTGATCATGGCCTCGGTGCCGCGGGCGAAGTCGGGGGTCGGGTCGTCGGTGAACGACCTCTCCCGACAGATCGGTGGCGCCCTCGGCATCGCCGTGCTGGGCAGCGTGATGGCGTCGGTGTACCGCGACTCGATCGCCCACAACGTCGGCTCACCCGCCCTGGCGGCGAAAGCGGGAACCTCGATCGACGCGACGCTCGTCGCGGCGCAGCACTCGACGGGACTCGACGCCGTGGCCCTGCACCACGGCGCGCAGGTCAGCTTCGCTCACGGGTTCGGGATGGCGATGCTCGTCGGCGCGATCGTGCTGACGATCAACGCCGCGCTGGTGTGGGTGCGGGGTCTCGACATCGACCCCGACGGCGACCCGACCATCCACGCCGCGTCGGGTCCGGGCGAGTGAAGGTGCGCCCGGACCGTTCGGGTGATCCGGCGCCCGTGGCGGAACGGTGCACGGCGGGGGGTGCGCCGTCGGGATGAGCATCGACGACCGACGACGCAACCGGCCCGGCGCGCTCGACGGCGACCGTGACGTGTCGGTGCCGGTGTGCTCGGCCGAGGCGTACCGCAACGCCGGCTGGATCCCCGTGTCGGGCCGCCCACACCGACTCCGACCCCACGGTTGGGTCTATCTGCGCCACCACGGCTGTCTGGTCGCGCGGGTCCGTGCGGTGGGAACCGCCCGGCTCGCGGTGCGGCCCCGTCGCACCCCTCGTCACGACGACGACGTCGGGTTCGGTCCCGGCCCGGTCGTGCTCGTCGACCCGACCACCTTCGAGGACGTGCACATCGATCTCGGTCCGCTCGCGTCCCGGCAACGCTCCGGCGTGCGTTACCTACGAGCCACCCGCGACCGGACGGTGGTGCATCTGGCGGCGTCCGAGGCGTTGCCTGCGGGCGACTGGGACGCTTGAGCGTTCGCCACCCCCCACCACCGACCGGTCAACCCGCATAGGTCGGCGTACGGCGAACCGCCACCGGCGGCGCAGCGGTCTGGCCGGCGTCGCCCGGTCGACCGGTCGCCGGTGTGGCCGAGGTCGTGGGCGCCACCGACGACGGTGTCGTGGTCGTCGGCGCCGGTTGCACCTGGGCGACGAAGGCGAAACCGACGTGCAGCGGGTCGTGGTCCGACAGCGGCTCGCCGTCGTCGCGGGTGAACCGTTCCCGTTCGAACACGTGCGACTCCGGGGCGAGTGCCACATCGGCGTCGCTGCGGAAGGCGAACTTGTCGATCACGTCGGCATCGGCGCCGCAGTCCACCACTTCGCAGACATCGCTGAGCCCGGTGGCGTCGAGGAACGTGCGCCACACGTCGCCGTCGACCGGACGGTCGGTGTGAAGGTTCGTGTCACCGCCCACGATCACGGCGTGGCCGGCCGAACGGGTCTCGATGTACGCGGCGAGTTGGGCGAAGTTCCCGGCCCGGGCGGCCTGGTCCTCGGCCGCGCCACCGGCGTCCGCGTGCAGGTCGTACACGTCGACGGTCACCCCGGATGCGAGTTCGACGGTGGTGACGGCGAATCCCTTGGTCGCCAGACAGTCCGAGGCGTGATCGAGAAGGCCCATGCAGTCGTCCCAGGTGACCCGGTCGACGGGACCCAGCGGCATGCGGGACATGAAGTTCAGTCCGTCGCCCAGCAGCGCATCGGGATGATCCGGATCGGTGCCCATCGGCGGGATCTGGGGCGTCGACAGGTACGGGAAGTCGACCGCCGAGATCAGGTCGTCGTGGTAGACGCGGATGCCCTCCAGCGGCGGGTCGGGGTTCGCGAAGTCCTCCTGGGTGAGGACCAGGTCGTATGCGTTCAGCAGCGGACTGATGAGCACCTGGTTGACCGACGGATTCGAACCCGAGATCACCTCGGGCAGACCGGCCACGTTGTAGCTCAGCAGGTCGAAGTTGCCGGTCACGGTCACGGTGTCGGCGTCGTCGTCGGCACCGACCGGGGGCGCAACGGTCAACCCGCCGGTGAGAAGCACGAGCGCGCTCAACACGCCGGCGATGCCACGGTGAACGGTTGGCATGTCGAACCCTCCGGGTCTCGTCGATGTTCCGTTCGCCGTCACCGTAGTACGGCGCCGGTCGACCGCCGGCAGGTGGAGTCGGTCAGGCCTGCAGGTCGCCCGACGGCTTGTTCGCGAAGCGCCACGCCGCCGGGAAGGCCACGGCGGCGACCACGATCTTGAGCGAGTCGGTCACGAGGAACGGCTGGACCCCGAGGCTGAAGGCCTTGCCGGCCGAGACGCCGAGGTCGAACGCCAACCAGGTGGTGCCGATCACGTACACGGTCGCGGTGCCGGCGACCAACAGCGCGACGGTCGAGGCGACCCTGCGGTCGGCACCCCGCTTGGCGAGGGCGCCCACGACGCCGGCGGCCACGACGAAACCGATGATGTACCCGAACGACGGCATGTGCCATCCCGAACCGGCCTCGGCGAACCAGGGCAGCCCGACCACACCGAGCGCCAGGTACGCGAGCATCGAGGCGATCGCCCGCTTCGTGCCCAGCGCGGCACCCACCACCAGCACCGTGAGGGTCTGCAGGGTGAACGGCACCGGCGACAGGGGCGTGACGAACGCGAACTGCGCCGACAGGCCGGTCAGCCCGGCACCACCGGCGATCAGGGCGATGTCGCGCACCAACGTGGTCGGCACGGCGGGCACCAGGTCGGCGAGGACCTCGCTCCGGGGGGCGGCCAGCCCGCTGGGATCAATCACGGCGTCCGACATCTGTGCTCCTCACTCCGGTCACGAACAAGGCCCGATCGGGCCGAGGCGACATTACCGCCCACGATTCCGGGCCCCCGCATCCCCGGTCCGTGACCAGCGTCGTCCCGTCGACGTGCGTCACCGACGGGCGGTCACTCCCCGTCGCAGCGTTGATCGTTCTTCGGCATGAAGTAGGTCCACCGCTTGTCGAGGAACGCCTTGCGGGTGAAGGTGACGCTCGCTCCCAGGAACGAGGCGTCGATCCCTCCGGCGACCACCGACGACGCCTGCACCCGGTGACACAGGACGGGCGCGGGCAGGATCGTCAGCGAGGCCACCATGCCGTTCGACACGAACACCGCGGCGCCGGTCTGCAGCATCTTGAGCCCGAACGAGATCTTCGGCAACTCGGTGGTGAGCACGAGACCGACCGGTCCGCCGCCCCCACCGACGAGCGTCGCCAGGGTGTCCTCGCTCGTCGCGGTCCGGTTCCCTTCGAGCGTGACCTGGGAGCCGTCGTAATGGAACTTCGCCGGGCCGCCGAACGACATCCGGGCCTCGCCCCTGAGCGTCGCGGTGGTCGCGAACGACAGGTTCACCTGGATGGTGGCACCGAAGGTGAGCGTGAAGGGGATGCCGGCCACCGGCACCGGTACCGACACCGAGATCGGCACCTTGAAGAACGGCGGCAGCTTCATCGCCGCGTTGTTGCCGGTCGACTGCAGCTCGGCGCCCAGGGTCGCCTTGCCCTGCAGGTTCGCGAAGTCCAGGTCGAAGAAATCGACCTTGCCGGGCGTGACCTTCGAACCGCCGCCGATCTCGATGGGTTCGAGGTCGACGTCGGCGGTGATCTTGCCGGTGAAGTCCGAGTGGGGGGTCAGCTCGAGTTTGAGGTTCCCGCCGCCGTCGGACGATGGCGACCATTCGAACTCGGCCCCGAACTCGCCGATGGTGACGTTGACCTTCTCGCTTGCCGTCAGGTCGTACGCGGCCGGTTCCACCGCCGCTCCGGAGACCTCTTCCATCTCAGGGGAGACGATGACCTGACCGTCGGCGAAATCGATCTCGGTGTCGTCCCAGTCGAGCTCTCCTTCGGAGATCACCTCGGGAAGCGTCACCGACGAGAACGTGACCGCCGTGTCGCCCTTCACGTCGTCGAGCGCTTCGACCCGGCCGACACCCACCCCGGTCAGCAACATCACCGACCCGACCTTCAGGTCCTTCACGCCGGGCGCGGCGGAGTCGAGCAGGATCGACACCCCGTCGTCACCGAGCCCCTTGACGGTCTCGCCCTTCGTGCGCTGCACGACGACGACGTCGTCTGCCAGCTCGATGTCGGGATCGGGCAACGGGTCGGGCGTCGCCCCGCCCGCCTGCGAGTCGTCGTCGGTACCCGCTGTGTCGTCGGCGACCACGGCGGTGGTGTCCGACGGGCCGGACGAGCCGTCGCCGCCGGCGTCGGTCGTCGAAGTGGAGGTCGAACAGGCCGCCAGCACGATCGCGCAGAAGACCAGCGCCGCCAGCTGGGTCCGTGCCCGTGAGTGGTCGATCATCGGATCACCGCTTTCACCGTCGAGTGGAAGAGCGGGTGATCCTAGGCCACGCGGCCCACGACGTGGAGCGCCCCGCCGCGCAGGCGCGCGCCACGTGACGCGCGCGGCCGGACCGCACGCCGCCGACGCCGAGACGACCCACCGTCGACCCGTACAGTGGGCGTCATGACCGACGCCCTTTTCGACCGGCTCGACGAGGGCGGACCGGGGCACGCGACCGTGCTTCCGACCGGGTTCTCGCGGGGCCCCTGGTCGCCCGACGCCCTGCACGGCGGACCGGTCGCGGCGCTGGTCGCGCGCGAAGCCGAGGCGTTGCTCGCCCGCGACTTCCCGGGCCCCCACGTCCCCACCCGGCTCACCCTCGACCTCGAGCGGCCCGTTCCGCTCGAACCGTTGACGGTCACGAGCACACTCGCCCGGCCGGGTCGCAAGGTGCAGATCGTCGACGTGACCGTCACCGACGAGAGCGGGCGGCGCCTGGTCAGGGCCTCGGTCCTGGCGATCCGCCGTGAACCCCAGCACCTTCCGGCCGATCTGATCCAACCCGATGATCCCCCGCCCCCGCCACCACCCGAGCCCGTCTCGAGTTTCGAGGGATGGGGCTTTCCCGCCTCGGAGATCGCCTACCACCAGCATGCGACCGAGCACCGGCTGGTGCGCGGCATCCTCGGCGAGCCGGGACCGGTCGTCGACTGGATCCGTCTCGTCGTCCCCGTCGTCGCCGGCGACGTGCCGTCGCCGTTCCAGCGCGTCGCGGCGGCGTCGGACTTTCTCAACGGGGTGTCGTGGACGCTGTCGGGCGCCGATTGGATCTTCATCAACCCCGACCTCACCGTGACCCTCCACCGGTTGCCCGTCGGTGACCAGATCGCGGTCGACGCGGTCACCCGGATCGACCCCGGCGGCACCGGTACCGCCGAAGCCGACCTGTACGACACCCA
>JBDZVK010000050.1:2974-4096 GCA_040255725.1 Actinomycetota bacterium | reverse complement strand
TCGGCGAGCACCACGGCTTCGTCGGTGACGAGACCGGCGACGAGCACGGCGGGAACGGTCAATGCGAGCGTCGACACCAGCGCACCGTGGCAGAGGTTGCTCACGCGTTGCAGCTCACCGCCGAGCGCCGCGCGCACCGACGTGAGGCCTTCGGGCAGGAACACGATCGCCGCGATCAGCACGCCGGTCAGCGTGGTCGGTGCTCCGAGGCGGGCGATGCCGTCGTCGAGCAACGACGCGAGATCGTGGGACAACACCACGATCGGGACCATCGTGGCGACGAGCAGCGCGACCCGGATCACCACCTCGCGGCGGTGGTCGGACACGACCCGTCGAACGGTCGCGGCCCCCTCCGGCGCGTCGCCGACGGCGGTGCCGCCTTCCACGGCGGAGGACCCTCCGGCACCGACCTCACGGAAATCGTCGGCACGCGGGCCCAGTTGGCGATGCAGGAACACCGCGTACGCGGCGATGACCGCGACGACCACCACGATGCGCAGCGGGCCGACGTAGGAACCGTGTGTACCGAACCATCGAGGCGCCGCGAACCCGATCGTCGCGAGCACCGTGATCATCGTCAGGTAGGCGACCGACCCGCGCCGATTCACGCGGACCGACCGGTGGCGACGGACGCCGAGCACGAGCGACATCCCGATCACCAGATTGAGGATGATCATCGACACGGCCATCACCGAGTCGCGACCGATCGTGGCATGATGCCCCGGACCGGTCATCACCGCGACGATCAGGATCACCTCGATCAGGACGATCGAAAGGGTCAACACCACAGAGCCGTACGGATCCCCGAGCCGTCTCGCCAACGCCTCGGCCTGCTGCACGACCCCGAACGCGCCCACGATGATCACGCCGACGATCACCGCCAACGCCACGACGAGGGTGCCCGCGGGCACCGGCGGCGTCAGTCGGGCGTCGGCGAGTTGCAGCACGCCGAAGGTGACCCATCCGAGCGCGGCCCGGACGAGGTCGATCGGCGACAGGAGCCGCTCCGGCCTGGGCGTCTGACGCATGATCGGGGATCTCCGAGCCGGGGTCGTCCCCGGCGGCGATGGAGAACGGTCGGGTCGTCCCGACCGGCCCGCGGCACCCGCGTGCGTCGCTCCA
>JBDZVK010000050.1:1345-2874 GCA_040255725.1 Actinomycetota bacterium | reverse complement strand
ACCTTCGCCGCAACCGACCCCGACCGGGTCGCCGTCATCATGGCCGACACCGGCGAGGAGCTCACCTACGGGCAACTCCACGAGCGGGCGACCCGCCTCGCGAACCTGTTCGCCTCGCTCGGACTGCAACCCGGCGACCACGTCGCCATGTGCGTCGAGAACCAGATCCGTTTCCTCGAACTCGCCTGGGGCGCGCACTACGCCGGGTTGATCTACACCTTCGCCTCGACCCGACTCACCGCCGAGGAACTGGCCTACATCGTCGACGACTGCGGCGCCCGCGTCTACATCGGCAGCGCCGCGACCCTCGTGGCGTCGGCCGGCATGGTCGCCGATACCCCGGAGGTCGAGGCCCGCTTCCTGATCGGCGCTGCCGACGACGACCACCGCAACTACGAAGACGCACTCGCCGCCGCATCGACCGAACCGCTCGTCGACCCGGTGGCGGGTGTCGACATGCTCTATTCGTCGGGCACCACCGGCCGGCCCAAGGGGGTGTCGATCAACGTCGACGACAAGCCGCTCGACACGCCCACGTCGGTCACCGTGCTGGCCCAGATGCTGCTCGGGTTCGACGAGCACACCCGCTATCTGTCGCCTGCGCCGATGTACCACGCCGCACCGCTGCGCTTCAGCATGTCGGTCCAACAGAGCGGCGGTCTGCTGGTGATGATGCGCCATTTCGATGCCGAGGTGACGCTCGGGCTGATCGAGCGTCACCGCATCACCCACACCCAGATGGTGCCCACCATGTTCGTGCGCATGTTGAAGCTGCCCGAGGAGGTGCGGAACCGTCACGACGTGTCGTCGATGGAGATGATCGTGCACGCCGCCGCGCCCTGCCCGGTCGAGGCGAAGCGTCGGATGATCGAATGGTTCGGCCCCGTCGTCCACGAGTACTACGCCGGCACCGAAGGCAACGGCTTCGTCTACTGCAACTCCGAGCAGTGGCTCGCGCACCCCGGCACCGTCGGCCAGTCGATCCTCGGCGCGATGCACATCGTCGGCCCCGACGGCGAGGAGGTCCCCACGGGCGAGACCGGCACGATCTACTTCGAGTCCGCCGCCCCCTTCGAGTACCACAACGACCCCGAGAAGACCGCGGCCTCGCGCACCGCGGAGGGCTGGTCGACCCTGGGCGACATCGGCCGCGTCGACGAGGACGGGTTCTTGTACCTGACCGACCGCAAGGCCTACATGATCATCACCGGCGGCGTGAACGTGTACCCCCAGGAGGCCGAGAACCTACTGGCGATGCACCCGTCCGTCGCCGACGTCGCCGTGTTCGGGGTGCCCGACGACGACTTCGGGGAGTCGGTGAAAGCGGTCGTGCAGCCCGCCGACGGCGTCGAGACCGGACCGGACCTCGCTGCCGACCTGATCGCCTTCTGCCGCGAACACCTCGCCGGCATCAAGTGCCCTCGTACGATCGACTTCCGCGACGAGCTGCCCCGCCACCCGACCGGCAAGCTGTACAAGCGCCTCCTCCGCGACGAGTACTGGGCCTCTGCGGATCGCACCATCTGACC
>JBDZVK010000050.1:0-1245 GCA_040255725.1 Actinomycetota bacterium | reverse complement strand
CTCCTCGTCGAGGACGGCCTGTTCGAAGTGACCGAGGGCATCTACCAGCTCCGCGGGTTCGACCTGTCGGTCATGAGCATCGTCGAGACCGACAGCGGGGTCATCGTGATCGACCCACTCGTGTCGACCGAGACCGCAGCGGCCGCGTTCGCCCTGTACGTGGAGCATCGCGGCGACCGCCCGGTCGAGGCGATGATCTACACCCACTCGCACATCGACCACTTCGGCGGCGTCAAGGGGATCATCTCCGACGAACAGGTCGCCTCGGGCGACGTGATGGTGATCGCTCCCGAAGGGTTCATGGAGCACGCGGTTGCCGAGAACGTGTTCGCCGGCACGGCCATGGCGAGACGGGCCGGCTACATGTTCGGCGCCGCGCTCGAGCGCGGCCCCGCCGGTCAGATCGGCGCCGGGCTCGGCCAGACCACCTCGACGGGCACCGTGTCGCTCATCGCGCCCACCCACGACATCACCCACACCGGCCAGACCCTCACCATCGGCGGGGTGACCATCGAGTTCCAGGTCACCCCGGGCACCGAAGCGCCGTCGGAGATGAACTTCTACTTCCCCGACCGCCGGGCGCTGTGCACGGCCGAGAACACCTCGCACGTGCTGCACAACATCCTCACCCTGCGCGGCGCTCTCGTGCGCGACGCCCACGCCTGGGCCAACTACCTCACCGAGACGATCGACCTGTTCGGTGAGCGACTGGACTGCGTCTTCGCATCGCACCACTGGCCCACCTGGGGCCGTGAACGCGCCGTGGAGTTCCTGGCGATGCAGCGCGACATGTACCTGTACCTGCACGACCAGACCCTGCGCATGATGAACCAGGGGCTCACCGGCCCGGAGATCGCCGAGACGATCCAGACGCCGCCGGCGCTCGCCGCCCAGTGGCACACCCACGGCTACTACGGCTCGGTGAGCCACAACGTCAAGGCCATCTACCAGCGCTACATGGGATGGTACGACGCCAATCCGGCGAACCTGTGGGCGCACCCGCCCGAGGCGGCGGCGACCCGGTACGTCGATGCGATGGGCGGACCTGACGCCGCTCTGGCCGTGGCGCGACGCGCCTTCGACGAAGGCGACTACCGCTGGGCGGCCGAGGTCGGCAAGCACCTCGTGTTCGCCGACGCGGACGACGCCGACGCCCGGGCCCTCCTCGCGGACACCTTCGACCAGCTCGCGTTCGGCGCCGAGAACGGCATCTGGCGCAACGTGTACCTGGCCGGTGCCACCGAG
>JBDZVK010000382.1:0-2389 GCA_040255725.1 Actinomycetota bacterium | reverse complement strand
GTCGAGGACATCGTCGACACCGGGCTGACCCTGCGGTATCTGCGCAAGAACCTCACCGTCCGCCAACCCGCGAGCCTTCACGTGTGCGCGCTGCTGGTGCGGGAGGGTCTGCAACTGGTCGATCCGGGGCTGCGCTACGAGGGGTTCAGGATCCCGTCGGACTTCGTGATCGGATACGGACTCGATCACGGCGAGAGGTATCGCAACCTGCCCGACGTACGCACCATCGCGGAGGACCCGTGAGCGACCTCGACGCCGTCGACCCCGATCTCGCCGACGCCGACGCCGGCGCGGCACCGGTCGACGAGGCGCGTATCCGCGCGGCGGTCACCGAGATCCTTCTCGCCGTCGGCGAAGACCCGTCACGGGACGGACTGCGCGACACGCCGGCCCGGGTCGCCCGCATGTACGCCGAGATCTTCTCGGGACTACGCGAAGACCCCGCCCGTCACCTCGAGGTCACCTTCGAAGCCGGTCACGACGAGATGGTGATGGTGCGCGACATTCCGATGTACTCGTGCTGTGAACACCACCTGTTGCCCTGGATCGGCAAGGCCCACGTCGCCTACATCCCCAACGGCGACGGCCGGGTGACGGGGTTGTCGAAGCTCGCCCGCCTCGTCGAGGGGTACGCCCGACGCCCCCAGGTCCAGGAGCGGCTCACCAGCCAGATCGCCGACACGCTCGAAGCGACGCTGCAACCGAAGGGGGTGATGGTCGTGATCGAGGCCGAGCATCTGTGCATGTCGATGCGCGGCGTCCGCAAACCGGGAGCCACGACGGTGACCTCCGCGGTGCGCGGACTGTTCCGCACCAACGAATCGACCCGGCACGAGGCGATGCGCTTCGTCCACCCGTCATGACGCGCCCCGCACCCGTCGACCGCCGCGGTGGGGTTGCCGACGGGGTCGCTCGCCACGGGGTCCCGCGCGCCGGCCTCGCGCTGCTGGCGGCCGTGGTGCTCGTCGTCTCGGGCTGCTCATCGGGCGGCCCGAAGGCGGCGTCGACGACGACCGCACCGTCGACGACCACGCCGGGCGGGTCGGCCCGGTCGAACCCGGGCGCCGACTGGCAGGCGCCGAAGTGTGATCGGAAGGTCGCCGCCGCGCCGGAAGCGAAGCCGGTGAAGGGTTCGAAGAGCGACTTCGACCTCACGTCGTTCGACGGGACCACGATCAGGATCCACTGGTTCCCCCGGGCCGGATCGGGCGACCGGCGGAGCCCGACCGTGCTGATGGGCCCGGGTTGGAGCCTGGGCGGTGACACCGACGCCGACCCCGATGCCGAGGTCGGGCCGCAGAGTGTGGTCACCATCGGGACCCTGCACGCCGCCGGCTACAACGTCGCCACCTGGGACCCACGGGGATTCGGCAAGTCGACCGGCACGGTGACCGTCGACAGTGCCTCCTACGAGGCGAAGGACGTCTCGGCGCTGATCGACTGGATCTCCGGCCGGCAAGGCGTCGCGCTCGATGCGCCGGGCAATCCCCGTGTGGGCATGGTCGGCATGTCGTACGGCGGTGGCATCCAGTTCGTCACCGCCGCCACGGACTGCCGGGTGGACGTGATCACGCCGACGATCGCGTGGAACTCGCTGGCGACGAGCCTGTACCCGGCCGAGACGTTCAAGGCCGGTTGGGGCGAGCTGTTGGTCTCGATCGCGAGCGGGGCGAACCTCGACCCCCACATCACCCGGGCGAGCGCCGACGCGTCGTCGACCGGCGAGCTCTCCCAGGACGACCGCACCTGGTTCCTCGACCGCGGTCCCGACGACGTGCTGGCGAACATCGGTGTCCCGACCCTGATCGTCCAGGGCACGGTCGACAACCTGTTCCCCCTCGCCGAGGGGGTGCGCAACCACGTGGCCCTCTCGGCGAACGGCATTCCTCTGGCGATGACGTGGTACTGCGGCGGTCACGGGGTCTGCAACGACCCGGCCGATCCCGACGGCTACGTGCGGGACGCAGTGCTGGGATGGCTCGCCCGCTACCTGGACGGCGACACCCGGGCCGACCCGGTCCCGGCGTTCCAGACGACCGACCAGCACGGAAAGGTCCACACCTTCGACGCGTTCCCACCGCCCGACGCCGGCACCCCGGTGTTCGCGTTCGCCGACCGGGGCACGCTCCGATTGCAGCCCGACGGCGGCTCCGGCCCGGTGACCGAGGTGCACGAAGGCGACGTGATCGGATCGCTCGCCGCCGAGATCACACCCGCCAAGGCCTCCGAGGCGCTCGACGTACCGGTCACCGTCTCGGGCGGCAACCGCTTGCTCCTCGGTGCCCCGCAACTCGACCTGGGCTACACGTGCAACCTCGATGCGCCGGCGACCAGGCCGACGCGGATCTTCGCCCAGCTCGTCGACGACGCGACCGGACGGGTGGTCGGG
>JBDZVK010000381.1:0-2391 GCA_040255725.1 Actinomycetota bacterium | reverse complement strand
ATCTTGGCGAGCACGACGGGGTGTTCGTAGTCGGAGTCGGGTGGATCGGCCGCGATCGCGTCGTAGTGTTTGACTTCGTTCACCGCCGCGTTGACGCCGGAACCGATCGCGTCCCAGGGGCCGCCCGAAGGCAGCGGCGCGGTGATCAACGCGAGGTACGAGACGATCTTGTCGAGGATCTGGCGCGCGGTCGAGGTGTCGGGGTTGTCGTTCTCGACGTTCGACAGATCGCCGATGCCGAGTTCGAAACGGACGGCGTCGAGGGCCACCGACGCGTACAGCCACTGCAACGCCGACTTGGAGGCCTTCGCCTTCAGGTCGCCGATGTAGCCCGTGTACGGCGTGAGCTCGGGCGGGAACGCGACCGTCACGGCCTTCGCGAAGATCGTGTCGACCGCGGGGTCGAAGCGACCGTCCTGGCACTCGTCGACCACGACGTCGTAGGTGCCTTCGCCGAGACTCCCGCCGGGGCCGGAGATGCCCAGGATCTCGTCGACGTACCCGCCGGCGGTGGCGCTGATGATGGTGGAGGGGGCGCCGTGGCCGGCTTCGGTGAGGGTCGACCCTGCCGACTCGCTGCCGGCCTTCACGAGGTAGACGTCGGCGGCCGGGAAGATGAAGTCGTTGGTGCCTCCGATGCTGCACAGGGTCGTGTTGCTGATCGTCCCCGACGCCCGGATCACCTGGTTCGCACCCACGGTGATCGTCGGTTCGAGGGTGTCGCCGAATCCCAGGATGTCGTGTTGGGTGGCAGCTTCGGATCGTCGTGCCCGCACGACGGGGCAGCCGACGACCACGAGCAGCATGGCGATCGCCACCGTGATGGGTTTGTGCGTGTACCGGTTCATCCCGACGGTCCTCTCTCGCGACGCTCTGGTGGAGCGACGATCCCGGTTTCACTTGACGAAGGATCAGGCGAATTATGACACGTTTTCACATCGTGTGCCGATCGAGGTGGCGGAACGGGCGATGGCACACCCCGTCGAGGGCTCGTTCGGCCGTCGTGACCCCGTGTGCCGGACCTGCCGCGGAAGGGTTCGGGAAGGGCTTCACGGGCCCTGGTACCTCAGCGGAGATGAATCGTCGGACGTCTGCCTTCGACACGGGCGATCTCGTCGGCCAGCCGGTCGGCCAGGTCCTGGCGCAGTCGCCGGCTCGTGGGGTCGCCTTTCAGGTTGTGCCGCTGGAACGGGTCGGCGGCCAGGTCATAACAATGGGTCTCGACGTAGGTGGCGGCGGCCGGGGCGAGATGGCCGCGTAGCGGATTGCGTCCGGGTACGGCGGCCGAGAAGGTGTGGGTGGTCGTGCGCAAGGCCCGACCGATCTGTGACTCACTGATCTGGACGAGCACCGCGTCCCGCCATTCGTCGGCGGTCTGCGACTGCTGCAGCGGTCGCCCGGCGAGGTCGGGGTCGTCGCCCCCGGCGGCGGTCACCACGGTGGGGAGCAGGTCGAGGTGGGTGACGATCCGCGACGAACGAACCCCGGGGTCGAAACCGGGGCCGCGCACGATCAGCGGGATGCGGATCGACGCGTCGTGGCAGCTCCGCTTGTACTCGAGGTTGCGGGTGCGGAAGTGGCTGCCATGGTCGCTGGCGTAGATCACCAGCGCGTCGTCGAAGCGGTCGTGGCCGCGCAGCGCGTCGAGCAGCCGACCGACGTTGGTGTCGATCGACCGGCAGGTGGCCAGCGTGGCGGCGTAGTTCCAGCGCCAGTCGCCGAGCGTGCCCTTCAGGTCGCCGGGAACGGCGAAGTCTGCGAAGCGACGGGCGGCACCGCGGGGCGCGATGGTCCGGAACCGGTCGTTCTGATGGTGCGGTTCGAGAAACGACACGAACAGCAGGAACGGCCGGTCGTCTCGGGCGAGCCGGTCGAGCCGGTCCACGGCGAGGTCGCCGATCGCGTCGACCCGGTAGCCGTGCAGGTCGATCTGGTCGCCGTCCTCGTCCCAGACGTGGCCCGAGTAGGCGCCCGAGGTCAGCTCGAGTGCGTCGGCGGCGACCCAGGCGTCGGCGTAGCCACCCCGGCGGTCGGGCGGCACGGGTGATTTCTCGAAGCGGGCCGCGGTTCTGCCCGCGGGCAGCCGGGGACCCCGGTCCGACGCGAGGTGCCACTTGCCGACGTAGCCGGTCGCATAGCCGAGCGCGGCCAGCCGGGTGGCCATCGTCTCGGTGCCCGCGGGCAGCGCCAGTCCGTTGCGCCAGCATCCCAGGTCGGTGGGAACCCGGCCGGTCTGGATCGAGGCCCGGGCCGGGCCGCACACCGGTTGGACGGTGAAGGCCTGATCGAAGATCGTCCCCTGGGCGGCGAGTGCGTCGAGCGCCGGGGTGGTCGGCAGCGCCTGCCCGTAGACGCCGATCGTGTCGGGTCGCTGCTGGTCGCTGAGCACGA
>JBDZVK010000049.1:0-12762 GCA_040255725.1 Actinomycetota bacterium | reverse complement strand
GGTCGTCACGGCCGGGCAACGGCGGGCTCGCCTCGTCGTACGCGGCGAACGTGGCCGCGGGGAAGCCGCCGAACAGGTGCATCATCGCCAGGTCGGCCTCGGGATGACCACCGTGCGCGGCCGGGTCGATCAACCAGGCGTTGCCGTCGGCGCCCCACAGCACGTTGCCGCCCCACAGATCGCCGTGCAGCCGGGCAGGCGAGACCTGCGGACCGGCCAGGTCGTCGCCGGGGTCGACGAGACGTTCGGCGACCCGTGACAGCCGACCCGTCGTGCCCGCGGGCAGCGACCCGCGTCGTTCGGCTTCGACGGCGAGCGGTTCGATCCGGTGATCGACGAAGACCTCGGCCCAGGTCGCACAGACCCCATCGGAAACACCGAGTCGACCCAGGAACCCGGCGGTGCCACCACCCGGTGGCGTGGCACCGAACCCGTCAGCGCCGGCGGCGTGCAACCTGGCCAGTCCGGCGCCGAGCCACGCCGCGGCGTCCGACGTGGGGCGACCCGGCTCGACGTACGCGAGGATCAGGATCTTCTCGTCGACACCGAGCACCTCGGGCACGGCCACGACACCGGGTGCGCGCAACCATTCGAGACCCGCGGCCTCGGTGGTGAAGAAGCCCGGCGGTGCGTCGGCCTTGGTCTTGGCGAACACCGGACCGCGGTCGGTCTCGACCCGCCAGGCCTCGCCGATGAAACCACCCGACAGCGACTGCGCCCTGTCGGTGCCGACGTCGAGCAGGTCGGCCACCCACGCCGCGACGTCGGGGGCGAGCGTCAAGTCGCCCGGGCCGCCTCGACGCTCGCGACGAAACCGTCGGCCGCGGCCTCGATCATCGCGAGCACCGTCTCGAATCCGTCGCCTTCGCCGTAGTACGGGTCGGGGATCTCCGCATCGTTCGACGACGCCGGGTCGAACGATCGCAGCATCATCACCTTGGCCACCTGGTCGGGGGTCCGCGCCAGGTCGGTCACGTCGGACCGGTTGGCATGATCGGCGACGAGGATCAGATCGAAGTCGGCCAGATCGTGCGCGACCAGTTGACGTGCGGTGTGGGTCGTGTCGTAGCCGTGCCGCTCGAGGGTGGCCGCGGCCCGCGAGTCGGCCGGCCCACCGACGTGCCAGCCACCGGTGCCCGCCGAACCGATCTCGACGACCTCGTCGAGCCCGGCATCGCCGAGGCGGGATCGGAACACCGCAGCGGCCATCGGCGACCGGCAGATGTTGCCCAGACACACCAGCACCACGCGCAGTGGGCGATCGTCAGGGAGGTCGATGGCTACCGATCGGTCCATGACCGTGACCCTACCGACGCCCGTCCCCCACCCGAACTTCGGGGCACCACACCGCCACACCCCAACCCCACACCCCGAAGTCCGACCAGACGAAACCCGGACCCACCCGACACTCGCCGACCCACCCGAACTTCGGGGCACCACACCGCAACGGCCCAACCCCACGCCCCGAAGTTCGACCAGACGAAACCCGAACCCACCCGACACTCTGAACCGCCCTGGGTCTGATGGAGACTCGGGTTATTGGTTTCCAACCCCGGCGGGGTCGGCCTGTTGGGCAGCGTAGTGGGCTGCTTCGAACTCTGCGGGTGGCACGTCGTCGCAGTGGCTGTGGAGCCGGTTGTTGTTGAACCAGTGCACCCACGACAGAGTCTCGAGTTCGAGCTGGTCGACGTCGTCCCAGCCGGCGGTGTCGGGCCCGTACGCGCACTCGGCCTTGTAGAGCCCGTTCGTGGTCTCAGCCAGGGCGTTGTCGTAGGAATCCGCGACCGTGCCGATGCTCGGTCGTGCTCCGATCTCGTCGAGACGTTCAGTGAATCGCACGGATGTGAATTGCGACCCGGCATCGCTGTGTGTGACCAGTCCGACGAGACGGTTCCCGCCTCGCGAGCGTCGGGCGATCTCGAGCGCGTCGAGCACCATTTCGGTCTTCATGTTCGAAGCGACCCGCCAGCCGACGATCCGGCGGGAGAACGCGTCGACGATGAAGCACACATAGGCCATCCCCGAACGGGTCGGGACGTAGGTCAGGTCGGTGACCCACAACGCGTCCGGCCGGTCCGCTGTGAAGTTCCGGTTCACCAGATCCGGTGCCCTCGTCGCGTCCGGGTCCGCCACGGTGGTGAAGAACTTCTTGCGGCGCCGGCTCACGCCCTGGATCTGCAGCTCCCGCATGAGACGGGCAACTTGGTCTCGGCCGATGTCATGACCGGCCCGCTTCGCGGCCTTCCAGAGCTTGTGCGCCCCGTAGACCTTGCGGTTCGCGATCCACAACACCATCAGGACCTGCATCATCACCGCGTCACGCAACGCTCTGGCCGAAGGATCGGCTTCACGCTTCTTGGCGGCGTAGTAGGTGCTCGGAGCCACCTGCAACGCGCGGCAGATGGGCTCGACTCCGAACTCGTCACGGTGTGCGTCGACGTAATCGACGATCACTTCGATGGGCGGTCGAGCTCCGCCGCGAAAAAAGCCGA
Source organism: Actinomycetota bacterium (assembly GCA_040255725.1). Taxonomy (GTDB): domain Bacteria; phylum Actinomycetota; class Acidimicrobiia; order Acidimicrobiales; family Iamiaceae; genus JAFDWI01. The sequence goes on along the minus strand of JBDZVK010000049.1, from coordinate 10,270 downwards.
CGCGGACTTCAGAATCGCGTTCGCGCGCCGCAACTCTCGGTTTTCCTGCTCCAGCGTCTTGATCCGGTCCGCGTCCACCGACGAGGTCCCAGCCCGCACCCCGTCATCGATGTCGGCCTGGTTCACCCACTTGCGGACCGGTTCCACCCCATACCCCAACTGGGTCGCGACCCGCTTCACCGTTCCGTACTCACTGCCCAGCTCGGCACGCAACTGGCGAACCAACCGCACCGCCTGGGCCTTCTCCTCAGGACTGTACCGACGCGTCGTCGGCTTCCCCGGCCTGATTTCCTTCGGCATGACTCCATCCTCGTTTCCAAGCTCAGGAGCCTCCAACCAACCCAGGGCGATTCAGCCACCGACATCGACACCGGCGCCGGTAGGCCGCCACCGGCGAGGCGGGCGATCGTCGGCGTGCTGCACGACCGCAACCTGGCATGCCGGTACGCGGACCACATCGTGGCCATGCGCGACGGCGCGATCGCGGCCGAATGGCAACCGCGCGAGCTCGTCGACACCGCGTTAGCGGCCAAGGTGTTCGGACTGGATTCCCAGGTTGTGGCCGACCTGGTGTCGGACACGCCGCTGGTCGTGCCCATCGGCCGGCATCATGCCGCAGCGCATCGAGGGGAGGGGGCAAGCCAGTCGAAACGTGAGACCATCGCGATTGGCCTCGACGAGCACATACCCGTCAATGCAGAACTCCGATTCCGTCTCCACCATCCATCAGGTCGAGCAAGGACCGCCGACCCTCAAGTTCCACACGCTGGACGTGCGCCGGCGAGAACGCCAACGAGCTGTCCGCGCGTCCCGATCAGCGGACCCAGGTTGATGGCCCAAGCGGTTCGGCGCCCTGCGACCGACGATCGATGTCGTCCACATCACACTGGAAACGACTGCCCACGACTTGATCACCCACGCCCGACCGCATCAACCAGCGTGGCGGCATAGAAACGACGGGCTCGAAATCCGCTACCACAACCAAGTCCGCTACCAAGAGGTAGCTTGACAAATTGTGGAGATGCAAGCATCAATCCCAATTCAAGATCGTCTGAAACTCCGCACGGCCGTGACTAGCCCCTTCAGACCCAGGTTGTCGCGGTTCGGAGGGCGGCGCGTCAATTCGATGCCGGCTTCCTCTGCCTCGGCGAGCCAGGAACCGAAGTTGACCGGATGAGCAGGAAAGTATACGACCGCGTCGTCGCCGATGAGCACCCAGCCCCTGAAGCGGTGTTGCACCCAGCGATCATCACAGTAGACTATTGTCGAATCGGCGGCGAGTGTGATGACGCGCGAAGACCACATAATGCAGCGTATATTTCCGCGCTCAATAGTGATGGAGCGAGGCGTGGCGGCAATTCCGAGAAAAATGCCATATAACCCCGCAAGTGAGGTGTAGAGGACGATGGGCACAGGTGGCCAACCGCCGAATATGACAAACAGTGGACCCGCGGCTAGCGCGATGAACCCTGGAAGTACTCGAGCAAGCGTCTGCGCGGGACGAGGTACCATGACCAATTCGTCTACACAGGTCATTAGTTTTCCATGTCCTCAACCCATTGGCGGCAATGGAAGTCCATTCCCGTCCATGTTTGGAGAGACACCGCCGCTCCCCCAGCTACCGTTTGGATTCTGATGGTATCTGCTTGGAGGGGGTCCTGGCCCACATCCGAATACCTTCTTGATTATATTTTGATATATCTCCGACCATGAGTAGTATTTTGCATACATTGCGCTGACCGTTACTGCCCCTGCCGGTTGCCCCTCGATACCAGCGCCGATGAATATCGAGGTATCAAGTCCAGATTGACCGACACACGATTCCAATGACCCTCCGATACCGTCTCCAAGCTGATATCGAGTACATCCTTGTGGACCCGACATATCCGACACCGAATGAGCAGTGCTCATGAGCGTGGCACCAGTGAGGCCGGCCTCCGGCGAACCGGTCCCTACTCCGGTAAGGACAAGGACTCCAGCGTGCCAGCCGTCGGTGACGAAGCAGACGGTTCCTTCGACAGCTAGAATTGCAGACACTGAACCCGTAGCGCATTGGCCGTACACAATAAGTCCGCTTGGGTCGGAGCCATTGAGGGGATTGTTGTCAACGTAACCATATCGACTGATGGTGATGCCGGCGAGGGGATCGACACTGAGGAATTGGGCGGTAGTGGGGTCGTAATACCGGGCTTGAAGGTAGATGAGTCCGGATGGGTCGGTTTGTTTGGATTTATAGCCGAGGGCGGGTGGGGTGCCAGTCGAGTCGGTGAGCTGGCCCCAGGGATTCCAGGATTCGGTGGATGTGATGGTGCCGGTTCCATCGGTGGTACAACGGACCGATCCGGTCGCGTCTTGGTGGAGCCATGTCGTCGTGGCAGTAGTGGTGTCGATTTGTTCGAAGGGTAACCCGTCGGGGCCGTACAGGAACGTGAGGTTGTGAGAGGGGTTCTGATCACCGATGAGTTGAGGGACGCCAGCGGTGTCGTCCCAGGTGTAGCGATGATATTGGCCACTGTAGATGGCTTGGGTTCGCAGCCCCGAGGGATCATAGAGGTACGACGTGGCAACATTGCGGCCGGACCAGGTCAACTCGCCTGCGGCGTTCCAGTGGTAGATGCTCCCACCGCCTTCACTGGTCCGTTGCCCGTTGTCGTTGTAGGCGTAGCTGTCAGCTCCGGCGGGTGTGCTACCACAGTCCCGGTTCGACCCGGCAGTGCTGGTCGGGGCAGACCAACAGATCTCACCTGACGAGTTGAAAGCCTGCGCGGTGTCTGCGACTGAGGTCGGATTCCCCGCGGGATCATAGCCGTAGGACTCGGCCGGGGCGGCGGATTGGTTGGTGAGCTGTCGGGCTGTGTCATAAGCCCAGGAAGCACCGGCACCGACCCCAGATGCCGTCAGTTTGGTCAAGTTTCCAGCTTGGTCGCGAGTGTAGGCCCAGGTCGCGACGTTTGTGGAGCCACGGTCCACACTGACGTGACTGATCGCACCATCGCTGTCGTGCCCGCGCGTCGTTGTGACACCGTTCGGCCCGGCCACGGTGCTGATGTTCCCGTCCGAGTCATAGCCAAAGGTGGTCGTCTGATCGTTCCAGTCGGTCACCGAGTTCCACCGCCCCGCATCGTCATACCCCCGAATGATCTTGTTGCCGAACGGGTACTTGATCTGGCTGATCCTGCCAGGGGCGCTGTAAGAGTACATGACCAGCCGACTTGCTCTGGTTACCGAGGTGAGTTGACCCAGCGAGTCATATGTATTTACCACGTCCGACGCCGATCCGGCAGCGTCCTCGATAAGAATTCGGCCATCAGAATCATATGAATACGACACTGTCGGAGTTCCGTCCGAATAGGTAACTGTCGCTGGGCGGCCGTTCGGATCCAATGTGGTGGTCACGACCGCACCGGACGGCTCGCCCACGATCTGAGTCGCTGGGCTTGTCTCGTCACCGTTGGTGTAGGTAAACGTTTTCGCAGGTTTACCGCTGGCCTGGACCGTGGCGATGCGGCCATGATCATCGTAAGTATACGAGGTTCTACTGCTGCCAGTGGGGTTCGACTCAGTCACGCCTACCCGCTGCATCGTGGATCGCCCGGCAAGGTCGTATTCGGTAACGGTCGAGTGCTGGTTCCCATCGGTGACCCTTACGCGTCGACCTGCTTTGTCATAATCAGCCGACGAGACCTCTTCACCAGACAGACCCAGCCTCGGGCCCGCTGACTTGGTGATACGGCCCATACGGTCAAACCACCTGTCGATCACGCCCCCGGCGAGCGAGCGCACAGCGAAACCGGCTGCGACCGAGCCTGTCGACGCGTCCACCAGTCCGGCTGTCGCATAGGACTCCAGGTCCGTATCAGCGATCGCTGCCGGCCCGGCAATGGTCGATAGGAGCTCGCCGTTCAGGTACACGAGTATGAACGGGCCAACGGTGATGGCCATTAGTCGATCCCCCGCATGGATCGACGCTGCGTACGCGCCCACCGTGGAGTCGGCGCCGTTGACGTTCTTGCTCAACACCAGCGCCCCGTAGGCCGGAAGTTGCCACAGACGCCAGAAGTTGTTCGCGTCATCTACTCGCAACGCCAGCCCGGGGCCGTTCGCGGTCGGATCCGCCACGACCATCGATGCAGCAATCCCAGTGGCAGTATCGCCCGGCGTCGGGACTGTCGCCAACGCGGTCGCACCGCTCCCATTGACGGCCGCAGCCACACCGTCGGTCACGCTCCAGCTACCTGAGAGTTGCGACCAGGGCTCACCGGTCGCCGTATCTCCGAGCGACGAATTGGCGCGCACGAACCCATCAGCGACCGGCTGACCTTTCGCGTCCAATGACTCCAAGGTCTCGCCTGCGGCGTTCACCACCGCCGCTTCCCGGTGCTCTGAAGGCGTGCCGCCGGGCGCGTTGCCAGCCGGGGACACACTCCAGGTCTGGTTGCCTGTCGCGTCGTGTCCGTATGTGGTCTCACCGTCAGGGCCGGTCATCGACTTCACCAGCCCTGTCGTCCCGTCATACTCGTACCCGATGACCGAGCCGTCCGGTGCCGCAACCGCAGTCAAATCCCCTGGATGAGCTAGATCATAGGTATACGTCGTCAACGCGGCCGAAGCATGGGTGTCCCATGGAGTGGACATCGACGTCGTATTCCCGTGACCGTCGTAGGTGTAGGTTGTCGTGACCCCGTCGGGATCGGTCACCGATCCCGGGTTGCCGAACTCGTCATAGCCGTCATAGCTCGTTGTGTTCCCCATCGGATCGGTCGACGATTTCACCCAGCCATCGGCAGTGTAAGTCGTTGTGAATCGGTTACCATCGGGACCAACCGAGTCGGTCACCATCCCAGTGGCCGGATCGTACGCAAACTGAGAAGTCGCCGCATCGGCCGTGCCAGGTGCCGTGGTGAAACGCATCAGCCGCCCACCTGTGAACTCGTCACGTTGGACCACCCCGGTCGGGTCACGCACAACCGCGGTCCCGGTAAGCGTGTCTGGGTCCGAAAAATCATACGCAAAACTCGTCGCTGTGCTTGGGTCGGTGGGGGTGCCGGCTGCCGCGGCCGTCGCCACTTGGTCCCACTGCGCGACGACTCGCCCAGTCTCCGCGTCATAGGCGTTCACGATCTTGCCGCCCGCTGGGTCTTGAAACGAGGTCATCCGGTGCGACGAGTCGTACCCGTAGGCCCACGAGCCACCGGACAGGGCTGTCGCAGAAACGAGATTCCCCGCCGAGCCATAGCCGTACGCAATGGAACGGCCGATCGAGTCGCTAGCTTCGACAGCCCTCCCACTTCCGTCCAGGGTGAAGGTCAAATGGCCCGCCTCAGCACCAGCGTCGCCCGGGGACGCATACGCAGTGACCACGACCGAACTCGGGCCGTGGTCGATCGTTGTGACGTAGCCGTTGCGGTCCGTCATCGATGACACCCACGCGACATCGCCGTCAGCGGTGAAGCCGAATTCGGTCCCACCTCGCCGTTGCGCCCGGTAGTGCGTTGCGTCGACGACATCAAAACTCATGTCTGCCAACGCCGACGCCGGCGACCAACCACCGCCGCCGTCGGGAACGAGGTCAACATTCGAGCCATTCTCCTGGATCCATGTGATCGTTGGATCTGTCGTGTCGTCCATGTGGGACAGGTCAAGGCGCGCGTCGAACGGCGTCGCCCAACCGCGGCCGAACAAGTTGATTGCCGACCCGTGAGCAGCCCGATCCGCGTCGTATGTTCGGGTGATCGCAAGCGTTCCCGATCGGCTTGGAAGCGCCAGATCGGCCCATGTGTGGAAGAAGTCGCCAGTGGACGCCTGAACCGGATCACCGAATATCCCTTTGATCCCGCATGCAATGCACGGAAGCGACGGGTTCCTTCCACCCCACTGCATCCGCCGGGTCAACGCTTCGGCCTGGTCAGAAGTCAGGCTTCCAGCCTGGATGAACACGGCGCTGTCGAGCGCTTGGTCACTCGCGTCCGCAATCGACAATTTGAGATGATTGACCACTCCAGGCGTGACCGCAGCGTGGCAGGTCAGGACCGTCGTCAGCCCGTCGAACTGCGTGTCGAACGATCCGCTGCCCTGCGGGTTGTCTCGGTAGTACTCATCGTTCGTCGGACCCTGCTCGGCCAACGTGCGCGCGCCGTTCGATCTCCCACGCCCAGGACGCGTCGCTCGTTGTGTTGTCCCGACCGTGGTACTTGGCGAACCCGCTGCCGAGGCTGACGGCTCGCCGCCGGTTCCCCCTGTTGGTGGCTCGCCGCCGGCATCATCATAGCCATTGTTCACGGTATTCACCGACACCGGGACGGCCGGGTCGGTTCCGGGCACCGTCGCACAGTTCTGACCGTTCACGAGCAGACCGAACGTGTCGTTGAACGCCGACCCCACGAACTCGCGGTACTCCTCCGAAGCGAACACGTAACGGAACGAGATCGAACGACTCGTGGGAACCAGATCGAACTCCAGAGTCGACGCGTCATGCGTCGTTTCGCCTGACAACTCATCGAGATCACTGTCGCCCGCGGAGTTGAACTCCGTGGTTGCACCGGAATTATCGTTCGGACCGACGACGGCGTGCACGTCACCGGTAGAGAGCACGACGCCAACGTCGATCCCGATCGAGCCCATACCCGAGAACAGCCCGGCAGCCGAGCCGTCGCCCACAACCGCTTCGTTCGACACCTCGCCGTCCGTACCCACCAGAACCTCGGTCAACGACTCCGCCGATTCGCCGTCGCTCACGGATGACACCATCTGCCCCACGCTCGCCATTGCCCCACTCGCACTCGGCGCCGCCGACCGTCTCGCGACCGGACTGGCTCGGCGCGCCAAGGGTCGCCTACCTCCGCCCCTCCCTGCACCAGGCATCACGACAGCGGTCACCACCACAAGCAAAATCGCAGCGTTACCGATCGATGACCTCTGCCTCATGACCGCCCCCTTGGCGCCGTCCGCTCGATGCGACAAGTAAAGCATCGCAGTGGCATAGAGGCAAGCACACGCGGTCAGAACCTCCGATTTCCCGACATGGCGGGCCGTCCATGTTCCCGCCGCAGTTGCACGCATCGTTGGCACCGCGGATCTGGCCTGCCATGGCCGCTCCACTCTGGGTCCTGGCGCGCCGATGGTCCCATCCGCGCGAAAGCGACGTCGTCGCGGCGCTCACCGTCACGCGTGACAATGAAGTGACTGACGGACCGCCCTTGCGGGGATACAGGGGCGACACTGGCGCTCGTGGCGATCGGGCTGGCCCAGGACCGGGTCAGATGCGGGTCACGATCACGTCGAGGATGTCGCCATCGGCGACGCTGGTGATCTCCTCGGGCACCACAGCAAGACCGTCGGCCCGGGCGAGTGAGCGCACCCGGTGCGACGCGACCCCGCCGGAAACGGCTGGCCGGATCGTGCCCGCGGTGACGATCACAGGCACGAACTGGCGCATCCCGGGCCTCGCCGACCAACCTTCAGCCACCGACATCGACACCGGCGCCGGCAGGCCGGCATCGGCGAGGCGGGCGAGCACCGGACGGACGAGCGCGTGCAGGCTCGCGTGCACCGCACCCGGATTGCCGGGAAGCGCACACAGCACGACGCCGTCGACGAGTCCGAATCCCTGCGGACGACCGGGCTGGATTGCCACCGAGGTGAACGTGACGCCCAGGTCACCCAGGACGTGGCGCACCACGTCGTGCGCGCCGACCGACGCGCCGCCCGTGGTGACGATGCAGTCGACCTCGGCCTGGTGTGCCCGCACCAGCGCGGCGTCGAAGTCGGCCGGGTCGTCCGACGTGGTCTCGGTCGTGACGACCTCGACCCCGAAGCTGCGCAACGTCTCGGCGACCAGCGTCGCGTTCGAGTCGAGGATCTTCCCCGGTGGCAGGGCCCCGCCGGCGATCGACACCTCATCGAGGCTCATCAGCTCGTCACCGGTCACGATCACCGCGACCTTCGGGCGCGGATGCACCGGCACGCTGAAGACCCCCGAACCGGCCAGGGCCGCCAGCGACGCACCGTCGAGCCGGGTGCCGGCGGCGAGAAGCTCCTCGCCCGCCGCCACGTCGGACCCCGCGACCCGCACGTGCCTGCCCGCGGGCCAGTCCGCCGGGATGCGTACCTTCGCCGACAACGGCGCTCGGGCCACGGGCTGGTCGGTGTCCTCGACGGGCACGACCGTGTCGGCGCCGTCGGGCACCGGCGCACCGGTCATGATCCGCACCGCGGCACCTCGCTTCCATTCGCCGGTGCCACCGGCGGCGATGTCGCCCGAGACGGGCAACGTCGCCCGACCGTCGCCGACGTCGACGAGGTCGGCCGCGGCGAACGCGAAGCCGTCCATCGCGGCGTTGGTGAACGCCGGCGCTGGCCACACCGCAGGAACCGCCTGGGCGGTGCGGAGCCCGGCGGGGTCGCAGTCTTCACCGGGGACGGTCGGCACCCGAACCGTGGCGAGCGGGTCGACCAGGGCGAGGATCGACGCGAGGTAGGCGTCGTAGGCAACGAGGTCGCCCCGGCCCCGACCACCCGGGTTCGTCGCAGCGGCGCTCACGACTCGGGCGGGAGGGTCGCCACGACCGAAGCCGCCAGGTCGGCGAGCTTCGTCGGGGCATCGAGGTCGGGGTCGGCGGCCAATGCCAACCCCAGCGCAATCCCGACGATGTGGGCCGAAACCGGCGCCATCGGCCGTTCGTAGCGGTGGGCGACCTGCCTGGTGAGGTCGTGCACGAACGGCACGTCGATGAGTGCGGGGTCGACGCCGACACGCGCACACACCTCGCTGATCCAAGGGGTCCAGGCGTCGGACGTCAGGTCGCTTCGGCCCGTCGCAGCCATCGTGCGTGGTCCTCCCAGGTGTCGATGTCATCGGTCGCGTGGTGGGGCACCGGCGCGTGGGCCCACCGTAACGGAGCGAGAAGTCGGCGCATCGAGCAGTCCACGAGGCCTGCCTCACCCCGATCGGCGATCGCCTTTGCCAGCGCGCCGGTCCGCAGGATCGCCAGCATCCACTCGATCCGATGCGCCTCGATCCGATGCCCCAAATCACCATCCCCACGTCGAACTTCGGGAGGTTCTGTGCCGTAGCGGCACCGAACCTCCCGAAGTTGCGGTGATGTCGGGGGCGATGACGGCGATCGAGGCCGCGCGGTCGCCGAGATGCCCTCGATGTCGCCCGGGGCGTGAGTAGCGGCTTCGATCAACGCCGGCACCGCATCCGGGGCACCGGGTTGGTCACATCCCAGGCACACCACCCAGTCCGGCATCGTGCCGCTGCCCCCGGCCGCCACACGAGCCGCGGTCAGACCGGCAGCCAGACCCGAAGCCGGGCCCGAGAAGGGTGGATCCTCCCGGGTGCGCAACACCCCGGGGGGCACGACCAGGTCGGCCTCGCCCACCACGACGACGGGCGCGCACCCGGTACACGCGTCGAGCACCACGTCCAACAGCCGTCGCCCACCCACCACCAGATCGGCTTTGCGCACCCCTCCCAGGCGCGAGCCCCGGCCGCCGGCGAGGATGACCGCCGCCGCGGCGACACCGGCACCACTGGTCACTGATCGAAGGTCTCCCAACCCCGACGCGCCTTGGCGGGCACCCGTGAGCGGTAGACGATGTAGGGCCGGGTCAGGTACCCCAGCGGCACGCTGAACGCGTGGACCAGCCGCGTGAAGGGCCAGACCGCGAACAGGCACAGTGCCGACAGCGCGTGCAGCCGGTAGAAGATCGGCGCGCTCGCAATGGTCGACGGGTCGGGATGGAAGCTCCACACCTGGCGGAACCAGATCGACACGCCTTCGCGGTAGTTGTAGCCGCCCTCCCACAGCCCGGTGCCGTGGATCATCGTCGCGAGCATCCCGAAGATCAGCACCGCGGACAGCACCAGGAACATCGTCTTGTCCATCATCGTGGTCGCGCCGAACACCCGGGTGTTGGTCCGCCGCCGGTACAGCAGCAGGCACAGCCCGCCGACCGTCGCGAGCGCGGCGCCGATCCCGAGGATCAATGCACCCCAGTGGTACATGTGGTCGGTGATGCCGATCGCGTCGGTCCACTCGATGGGGATGCACAATCCGACGACGTGGCCGATGAACACCGCCAGGATCCCGAAATGGAACAGCGGCGAGCCGATCCGCAGCAGACGCGACTCGTACATCTGGGAAGACCGGGTCGTCCAGCCGAACTGGTCGTTGCGCCAGCGCCAGATGTGCCCGCCGATGAACAGCACCATCACCATGTAGGGGAACACGACCCACAACAGCAGATCGAAGGTCTCTCGGGTCAC
>JBDZVK010000380.1:0-2418 GCA_040255725.1 Actinomycetota bacterium | reverse complement strand
AGGCCGACGCGGTGCGCTCGGTGAACGTCTTCGGCTGGCGGTACCGCGACCCGGCCCGTCTGGTGGCGTCCGCTCTCGGCTGTGACGGCGCAGCCACCGCGTACACCCATGTCGGCGGCAACGTGCCCCAGATGGTCGTGAACGGTGCCTGCCGCGACCTCGCGGCCGGGCATGCCGACATCGTGTTGATCACCGGTGCGGAGGCCGGCTACTCCAAGGCGAAGATGCGCCGGGCCGGGGCGACTCCCGACTGGACCGTCCAGGACGACGACGTCGAACCCGACGACTGGCTCGACGACGACGTGCCGATGATGATGGACGCGGAACTCGCCCGCGGCGTGGTGATGCCGATCCAGATCTACCCGTTGTACGAGAGCGCGTGGCGGGCCGCGAACGGCTGGAGCATCGAGGAGAACCGTCGCCGGATCGCCCGGCTCGCGGCCCGGATGAGCGAGGTCGCCGCGGCGAACCCACACGCCTGGAACCGCACCGTGTACACAGCGGACCAGATCGACTCGCCCGACGACGGCAACCGCATGGTCGGGTTCCCCTATCGCAAGGTCGTGAACTCGTTCGAACGGGTCGACCAGGGGGCGGGGCTGATCCTGACCACCGTGGGCACCGCGCGTTCGCTCGGACTCGACGATGAGCGCTGGGTGTTCCCCCTCGCCGGCACCGACGGGGGCGACACCACCTTCACCTCGAACCGCCCGACCTTCGCAGGGTCACCGGCGATGCGGATCGCCGGGCGTCTCGCGCTCGAACTGGCCGGCGTCGAGCCCGCGGAGCTCACGTGCGTCGACCTGTATTCGTGCTTTCCGGTCGCCGTGCAGGTCGCGGCGCACGAACTGGGACTGTCGGTCGACCGCGACCTGACCGTCACGGGCGGGCTGCCCTTCGCCGGCGGGCCGTGGAGCAACTATGTGAGCCACTCGATCGCGACGACCGTCGAGGTGCTCCGGGAGCGCCGCGGCACCGGGCTGGTGTCGGCCAACGGCGGCTACTTCACCAAGCACGCCTTCGGTGTGTACTCGACCGAACCGTCGGGGCGTGCCTACGCGTGGGCCAAACCGCAGGACGAGATCGACGCGGCCGGCTCGGTGGAGGTCGATGACACCTACGAAGGTGACGCGACGGTCGAGTCGTGCACGGTGATGCACGACCGCGACGAGACCCCCGAGCGGGCGATCATCACCGCGCGCACCGCGGCCGGGACCCGGGTGTGGGGCACCAGCACCGATGCCGACACCATGGCGCGGATCGAAGCCACCGAGACGGTGGGCTCCACCGCGCGGATCGCTGCCGACGGTTCCTTCGCGTTCGCGTGATCGTCGTGTGCCGCGGCGATGACCCCGGGGTGACCGATCAGCTCCCGGTGTTGTCCTCGTAGCTGATCGCCACGGCCAGCGCGCCGGCCACGATCAGGCCGGCGCCGCCGAGTGCGAACGCGTCGCGTTCGGTGAACACCAACGCGAACACCAGGCCGGTCACCATGAACACCAGGCCCACCCAGATCCCCGGATGCCGCTCATTCACGGTGCGCTCCGACCGTCGCGGCCGCGTCCGCTGCGAGCAGACGCGGGTCGATGCCCAGTGTCGCCGGGTCCACCGCACCGCGACGCAGGATCCTGAGCGGCGTGACCGTGACGTCGACGACGGTGGAGGCGAGCCCGGTGCAGGGTCCGGCGTCGACGACGAGACCCACGTCGTCGAGAAGGGAGCGGGCCGCTGCGGCTGCGTCGGTCGGGGTCGGGTCGCCCGAGCGGTTCGCACTGGTCGTGACGATCGGGCCGATGCGCGACGCGATCGCTCGGACGATCGCCGCGTCGGGCACCCGCACGCCGATCGTCGTGGCGTCACCACCCAGCTCCACGTGGCGCCACCGGTCACTCCGCGGGCCGACGACGGTGAGGCCACCCGGCCAGGCGGTCGATGTCATCGCCAGCACCGCTTCGGCGACCTCGCCGGCGAAGGCCGCCGTGGCGAACAGGCCGAGTGCCTGACCAGCGTCGGCGGCGAGCACCGCCATCGCCTTGGACCGCTCACGGTCCTTCAGCGCGAACAACCGGTCGAGTCCGGCGGCACATTCGGGGTGCGCGGCCACGCCGTACACGGTGTCGGTGGGCACGATCACGGTGCCCCCGGCGTCGAGCACCCCGATCGCCCGGTTCGCGGCGTCGGCGAGTTCGGCCGGGTCGGCTTCCGCATCGAGACGAAGCGTGCGGTCACCCGGCGGCATGGAAACGACCGTAGTCCGGTCGTGCTAGGACATCGGGGTCATGGCGACCCACGAGACAGAGATCACCGAACCGGTCGATCTGTGCACACCCGACGGCAAGCGGTTGAACCGGTCGGCGGTGGGGTGGTCGCGGGTGCCGTTGCACCGGGCGAACCTGGCCGGCTGGGGGCGCACCAAGC
>JBDZVK010000048.1:3148-12946 GCA_040255725.1 Actinomycetota bacterium | reverse complement strand
TCGGGATCCACATCCCGACGCCATGACCGGTCCCGCGGTCCCGGTCCCGACCGGGGCGCTCCCGGGCGGGACACGCTCGTGATCGACGCCCCCATCGCGGTGGCGTTCGGGGCGGGCATGCTCGCCACGGTCAACCCCTGCGGGTTCGTGATGTTGCCCGCGTATCTGTCGTACTTCCTCGGCACGTCAGGGACCACCGACGCCGATGTGCCGCGCATCGGCGTCGGTCGCGCGATCGCGGTGGCCGGGGTCGTGTCGGCCGGGTTCATGGCCCTGTTCGCAGTCGCCGGCGGCCTGTTGAGTTGGGCGTCGATCAGCGTGTACGCGATCGCGCCGTGGTTGACGTTGCTCATCGCGCTCGCACTGGTGGGGCTCGGCGTCGCCATGTTGATCGGCTGGGAGCCCACGTTCTCGCTCCCCCGTCTGGAAAAGGGCGGCAGGGACCGGACCCTGTCGTCGATGTTCCTCTTCGGCGTCTCCTACGCCGTCGCCTCACTGGGGTGCACCCTGCCGGTGTTCCTGGCGACGGTCTCGGGGACGATCAGCCGCCACAACGTCGCCTCGGGACTCGTGGTGTATCTCGCCTACGGGCTCGGCATGGCGGTGGTGATGATGGCCCTCACCGTGGCCATCGCCGGCGCACGCGTCTCGATCGTGCGCGGCCTGCGCCGCCTGATGCCGTTCATCTCACGCATCGCCGGCGCGCTGGTACTCGTCGCCGGCCTGTACATCGGCTGGTACGGCATCGTGGAACTGCGCAACCTGCACGGCTCGTCGACGGTGACCGGCGGCCGCACCGTCGACACGGTGACCGGCTGGTCGGGATCGATCGCCAACTGGGTCGACGGGGTGGGCGCGGTACGAATCGGGTTGATCCTCGGGCTCGTCGTGGCCCTCGCGTTGTTCGTCTCGCTGCTGCGTGCCCCCCGCGACTCCGCTGGTTGACCCGGCGCCCGGCTTCCACCGACCGAGCGACCGCTCAGATCCAGCGTCTCCGACGGAACCACCAGAGCTGTCCCAGGGTGGTCACGGCGATCAGCGCCCACGACCACAGGTAGCCGAAGCGCCAACCCAGCTCGGGCATGTCATGGAAGTTCTGCCCGTACAGACCGACGATGAAGGTCGGCACCAGCAGGATCGACGCGGCCGCGGTGAGGCGCTTCATCACCTCGTTCTGGTCGTTCGCGACCCGGGCCTGGACGTAGTCGCGCACCCCGCCGATGAGTTCCCGGGCGCTCTCGAGTGAGTCGCCCGCTCGGAGCAGCTTGTCGTAGACGTCGCCGAAGGCGAGTTCGAGTTCCCGGGGGAACAACGTGTCGTCTTCGAGTTCGACGCGACCGTCCACCACGCGGCGCACGGCATCCCGTGTCGGCCCGAGGATCCGGCGGAGCCGCAACACGTCGTGACGGAACTCCGAGATGCTCCGTTGCACGCTACGCACGTCGGCCCCCTCGACGCCGTCCTCCACTTCGTCGATCAGGTCCAACAGCGCATCGATGAGGTCGAGGAACGACTCGGCCACGTCGTCGACGATGAACCGTGCGACGTGGCCCGGAAGCCGGTCGTCGTCCCCGCGGACGTAGTCACGGAGCTCGTCGATGCCGTAGGCGGGATCACCCGAGGGCGAGCCGCCCGGGCCGCGGGGGGTCTTGCGCACCGTGAGGATCGCGTCGGCCGCGAGGACCAGGTCGATCTCCTGGTGGTACAGGTGATCGCGTTCTGCCACGAGCACCGGCAACAGGAACACCCCGACGACCATCCCGCCCCCGGTGGTGAACCGGGGGCGGGGCAGGTCGTCGTGTGCGGCGGGTGCGCACAGGGTTCGCACCACGTCGGGCGCCAAGCGTCCGGGCCAGGCAGCGGTGACCTCGTCCTCGGTCGGGTCACACAGGTCGACCCAGTTCACCGGCACGTCCGTGACCGCCACGTGGGATCACGATAGGGCGGTCACCACCCGGGGCGGGGGATGCCCGTGTGCCGAAGCGAGGTCGCGGGCCGCGACGGTCACTTGACGTCGAAGTGCAGGCCGTAGACCTTCTCCAATCCGGGGATGCACGCCGCGTTCTCAGGGCATTCCGGCGGGCCGCCGAGGGTGAGCGTGTCCGACACCTTCGCCAGGTCCGAGATCGTGGTCAGGTCGTACTTCTTCGCGGTCTCGGGCGTCACGACGAACACGTTCACGTCCGACACGTCGCTGGCTTCGCGGACGGCCAGCGAATCGGGCAGCGCCTTCTTCAGCTCCGCGACGATCTCGTCGAGGTCGTTCGAGGGCTCGGCTTTCGAGTCGAGGTACGCGAGCAGGCTGTAGGTGAACTCGGGCATCAGGTCGATGTCGCCCTTTTCCATCATCGGCATCGTGACCTGACGGGCACCGACCGCGTCCTTGAACGTCACGTCGACGCCGGCCTGTTCCAGCGCACCCGCGTAGAGCCGACCGACCAACTCGGACTCCGCGAAGTTCGCAGATCCGACGGTCAACGACCCGGTGGCCTTCAACGAGCCGGGGAGGTCGTTGGTCTTCAACCAGTCGTCGGCGACGTCCTCGGGGTTCTTCCCGTCGACCGACACCTGCTTCACCATGTCCATGACGTTGTCGTGGGTGAGTTTTTCGGTCACCGCGTCGATCACCGCGCCGACCTCGTCGGTGTTCTTCTCCGCGTTGATCAGGGGGATGAAGTTGTCGGCAGCCTGGAGGTGCTTGTCGTCTTCGAGGGTGACCCAACCGTTCTTCGCGATGGCCGGGGTGAACGTGAACAGCTCCGCGATGTCGATCGAGCCGTTCTCGAGCGCTCCGATCGTCTGGGGACCGCCGGCGTCGAGCGAGCGGAACTCGATCGTGCTCGCGGCCTTGCCCGCCGCGGTCGACCCTGCCGTTGTCGTGTCAGGGGAGCCGGAGTCGGTCGAGCTGGCACACGCCGCCGTGACGGTGAGGACGCCGGCCAACAGACACGTGCCGATCAGGCGTGCCGGTCGCCGGCGCGCCCGCAGGCGGTGGGGTGGTTCGGGGTGGGTGGTCGGGCTCATCGGGGGCCCTCCTTTTCTGGGTGTGAGGAACGGGGACGGCCGAACGGCCGCGACGACGGCCATCACGCCGCCTGCAACGCCGGTGTCACGACTTCCGAGGTGGCATCGGTGCGGCTGTCGGGCCGGCGCAGCGCGCTCGGGGTGACGAGTCGCTGGAGCAGTGCGAAGAGTCCTTCGGTGACCAACGCGAAGCCGGCGACGAGGATCGCGCCGCCGAACACCTCGTCGTAGGCGTCGGGGCCGAGCGCGAATCCCTCGACGATGAAGCGCCCGAGTCCGCCCGAGCCGACCTGGGCGGCGATGGTCGCGGTGGCCACGATGAGCACGGCCGCGGTCCGGATCCCACCCATGATCAGCGGCATCGCGAGCGGCAGCTCGATCCGCCAGAGCATCTGGGCCTCGGTGAGCCCCATTCCGCGCGCCGCGTCGCGCACGTCGTCGGGGACCTCGGCGACCCCGACCCAGGCGTTGGTCACGATCGAGGGCGCCGCCAGCACGATCAACGCGACGAACACGAACCACGACCCGATGACCGGCACGTCCCGCAGGCCGAACAGTTGCGTGCCCACGACCAGGATCGCGAACGACGGAATCGCCCGACCGGCGTTCGACACGTTGATCGCGAACACGCCGAACCGGCGACGGTGCCCCAGCCACACCGTGACGGGCACGCACAGCACGATCGCCGCCACCAGCGCCGCGAAGCTCATCTGGGCGTGCTCGCTCAATCGCGCCAAGATCCCCCGCGGGCCCCACCAGTTGTCGGGCGTGCGGAGCCAGACCGACACTTCGTCGATGATCGACGCGGTGATCATGCGGCTCGCACCCCCTGCCGGCGGGCCCACGGCGACAGCGACCGTTGGATCGCGGCGAGACCGACGTCGGCGACGACGGCGAGCGCGACCGACAGCACCGCACCGACGGTGACGGCGGTACGGATGGGCCGGTTCAACCCGACCATGATCAGGTGACCGAGGCCTCCCAGACCGACGAGCGCGGCGATGGTGAGCATGCCGATGGTCGACACGGTCGCGACCCGGACCCCGGCCATGATGGCGGGGAGCGCCAAGGGCAACTCGAGCCGCCGGAGTCGCTGCGAGCGGGTCAGTCCCATCGCGTCGGCGGCCTCCCGCGCATCGGCCGGCACCCCGTCCAGACCGGTGACGATGTTCCGCACCAGGATAAGCAGGGTGTACGCGGTGAGCGGGATGACCGCGGTGAGGTTGCCACTGCCCGTGTAGGGGATGAGCAACGCGAACGCCGCCAGCGCCGGGACCGTGTAGAGGACGCCGGCGCCACCCAGGACCGGGCCGAGCCAACCCGGGTGGCGCTGCGACCAGATGCTCACGGGAAGGGCGATCACCAACCCGGCGACCACGGCGATCACGGTCAACTCCACGTGCACCCAGAGGTCGTGGCGGATCACCTCGCTGTTGTCACCGATCCAGGGCCACCACAGCCATCGTTCGGTGTTGCTCGCGAGCACCGGGTGGACGATCAGATTCCCGAGTGGG
Organism: Actinomycetota bacterium; assembly: GCA_040255725.1. Lineage (GTDB taxonomy): Bacteria > Actinomycetota > Acidimicrobiia > Acidimicrobiales > Iamiaceae > JAFDWI01. The sequence goes on along the minus strand of JBDZVK010000048.1, from coordinate 8,408 downwards.
CTCGTGCTGCATCGGATGGCGGTCATGTGAGCTCCTCCCGCTTCATTCGGGCGCCCCGAAGCTCTGCCCGGCGACACGTCGGAGCCCTGACGATCACGTCAGGACCGGCGCGGCCGGTGGGTCGAATGCTCCGAAGCTAGCGTGGATCGGTGCCCTTGCACGCGCCAGTTCGCGAAATGATCCGTCTCGACGGGGTCACCAAGCGCTTCGCGCCGAACGCACCACCCGCGGTCGACCACCTCGATCTCACCGTGGACGAAGGTGAGATCATGATGCTGATCGGCCCGTCGGGGTGCGGCAAGACCACCACGTTGCGCATGATCAACCGGCTGATCGAGCCCACTTCGGGACGCATCTTCCTGAACGGCGACGACGTCACCGACGTCGACCCCGTCGAGTTGCGTCGGCACGTGGGCTACGTGATCCAGCAGGTCGGGCTGTTCCCCCACCAGAGCGTGGCCGACAACATCGCCACGGTGCCGCGCCTGTTGCGTTGGGATCGTCGTCGGATCGACGAACGGGTCGACGCCATGCTCGAGTTGGTCCGCCTCGACCGCACCTACGCGAAGCGGTACCCGAGCGAACTGTCGGGGGGCCAACGCCAGAGGGTCGGCGTCGCCCGGGCACTCGCCGCGGATCCTCCCGTGCTGTTGATGGACGAACCCTTCGGGGCGATCGACCCGATCACGCGTGCCGAACTTCAGGACGAGTTCACCACGATGCAGTCCGAGTTGTCGAAGACGATCGTGTTCGTCACGCACGATCTCGACGAGGCCGTACGGCTCGGTGACCGGATCGCGTTGTTCGCCACCGGCGGCACGCTCGTCCAGGTCGACACGCCCGATCGTCTGCTGGGTGCCCCCGACGGCGCGTTCGCCACCTCGTTCGTCGGATCGGACCGGGGGCTGCGTCGACTCGAGGTCACCGCCGTCGACCGGTCCCACCTCGTGGAGCTGCCCCGGGTCGCCGCTTCGGATCCGCCCGAGAAGGTGCGCGCCGCGATCGACGGGCATTCCCCGCCGGTCGCGGTGGTGCTGGACGCGACCGGCCGGCCGATCGCCTACCGGGCGGCCGATGCGCCGTCGTCGGACGTCCGCGAGCTGGCGGCCGGGCGCGATCAGCTCGTCGAGGGGACGACGACCCTGCGCCAGGCGATGGCGGCGCTGCTCCTCGACGACGAGGGCTGGCTCCCGGTCGCCGATCCCGACGGCAGGTTCCTGGGCGCGTTGACCCCTGACGCGATCCATCGGGCCACCCGGGACAGCCTCACCGGTTGATCGTCCCCGGTTCGTCGACGGTCGTGTCGCCGGCGGTCGTGTCGCCGGCGGTCGTGGATCTGCGAAGAACCGGGAAAAAGCCGTTGCACCGCGCGCTCGCGATCGTTACTGTTACCCTCGGTAATGTAACGCCCGTCACACCAGGTTGGCTCCATGCGCACGTCCGTTCCCCGTCGTTCCCCCCGCACCGCCGCCATCGCACTGATCGCAGCGGTCGCCCTGATCGCCGCTGCATGCCAGCCTGATCCCCCGGCACCGCTTCCGATCGGCGACATGGGGACGGCGGTCGCGAACTACGCGACCAGTCCCGATGCGGTCGCCGGCGCGAACGACTGGAACTGCAAGCCCGGTGCCGAGCACCCCTATCCGGTCGTGCTCGTGCCGGGCACGTTCGCCAACTTCGGCGCGAACTTCGTGGCGATCTCCCCGACCTTGAAGAACGCCGGCTACTGCGTGTACGCCCTCAACTACGGCATGAACCACCTGTCGCTGGGACGCATCGGCGGGCTCGACCACGTCGCCGATTCGGCCCAGGAGTTGAAGGACTTCGTGAACCGGGTGCTCTCGTCCACCGGTGCGTCCAAGGTCGACGTCGTCGGCCACTCCCAGGGCGGGATGATGCCCAACTACTACATCAAGCGCCTGGGAGGGGCACCCAAGGTGCGGACCCTCGTCGGGATCGCCCCCTCCAACCACGGCACCACCCTCAGCGGCATCGTCACCCTCGGGGCGAACCTGAACCTGCTGGGCTTCGTGAACGCCGTCATGGTCGGATTCGGAACGCCCGGGTTGTACGAACAGGAGCAGGGTTCACCCTTCCAGCAGGCCCTGTTCGGCGACGGCGACACCGTGCCCGGGCCCCGCTACGTGGTCATCGAGACCCGCCATGACGAGGTCGTGACCCCCTACACCAATGCGTTCCTGTCGGGGCCGAACGTGACCAACATCTTGCTGCAGGACCAGTGCCCGGACGACCCGGTCGGCCACATCGGGATCTTCCTCGACTCGCCCACGATCCAGAACATCGTGAATCAGCTCGGACCCCACACGCCGGGATTCCGGCCGGTTTGCACCGGCTACGGCATCGGCTTGTAGTCACCTTCGCGGGAGCCATGGACCGCCGGTGTCGTCACGAGACCGGCGGTCCCCCGCGCACCGCGGTCACGCAACCCTCGGCGTCCGCGACCCACGGCGTGACCGCCGATCGACTCAGCCGCCGATGGTGGTGATGCCCCGCATGTAGGGCCCCAGCGCCTCGGGGACGCCGACCGTTCCATCGGCGCGGTGGTACGTCTCGACGATCGCGGCCCACACCCGGGGCACCGCCAGCGCCGACCCGTTCAGGGTGTGCACCATCGTCGTTCCGGGCTTCGGGTCGTCGGCACTCGGCGCGGGCCGGTAGCGGATGTTCGCCCGGCGGGCCTGGTAGTCGGAGAACCACGACACCGACGAGACCTCCAGCCACATGTCGCATCCCGGGGCGTAGACCTCGATGTCGAACGAGCGATGGTGGCTCTGGCCGAGGTCCCCGGCGCAGATCTCGATGATGCGGTAGGTCAGTCCCAGCGCGCCGATCGTGCCTTCGGCGCGGGCGAGCAGTTCGTCGAGCATGGTCGGCGCCTGCTCCGGCGTCGCATAGGCGAGGATCTCGACCTTGTCGAACTCGTGTGCGCGGAGCATGCCCCGCGTGTCGCGTCCCGCCGCTCCGGCCTCGCGCCGGTAGCAGGGCGAGTACGCCATGAGCCGCATGGGCAGATCGGACTCGTCCAGGATCTCACCGGCCGCGACCGACGTGAGCGGCACCTCCGCGGTGGGGATGCACCACAGGTCGTCACGCTCGATCGCGTAGGCGTCGTCGGCGAACTTGGGCAACTGACCGGACGCGGTGAGCGTCGCGGTCGACACCAGGCTGGGCGGCCGGATCTCCTCGAACGCGTCGGCATTCCGGTCGAGGGCGAGCTGGCACAGCGCCCGGGACATCGTCGCACCGGCACCACGGAGCATCACGAACATCGCTCCGGTGATCTTCGCGGCGCGTTCGGTGTCGAGGATCCCGAGTGCTGCACCGATGTCCCAGTGCGGGACGCGCTGGTGCTCGGCGAAACCGTCGATGTCGCCGACCTGACGGATCACCGGGTTGTCGGCGTCCGACGCGCCGTCGGGTGCGTCGGGGTGGATGACGTTCGGGATGCCGAGCAGCAGCTCGTGGAGCTCGTCGGCGACCCCGGTCTCGGTGGCGTCGAGTTCGTCGACGGTGCTGCCCAGGGCGCGACTCTGCGCCATCGCCTCGTCGGCTCCGGTGGTGTCGCCCGACCCGCGGAGTCGACCAACCTGCTTTGAGAGCGCCTTGATCTCGGCCCGGGCCTCGTCGCGGCGGGTGATCAGCTCACGCCGACGGGCATCGAGGTCGAGCACCGTGTCGATGCTCGACGGGTCGATCCCCCGGCGGGCGAGTGACGCCTTCACCCCGTCGGGTTCGTTTCGGATCGCACGGATGTCGAGCACGTCCGTCAAAGGTAGTCGTCGCCCTCGGCGACCCCCTCCCCGCATTCGACCACGGGCGCCCCGGACCACCCCACGCGCCCGGACCCTGACTCGAGAGCCCGGCCGGCAATCCGCGAACTTGTCGCAGTTGTGACCGCTTTGCGGGAGCAACTGCGACAAGTTCCGGTGGGGCCGGGCGGGGGCGGGGCGTCGGTGGCGCGGCGGGCGGGGTGGGGGCGCCGAATGCGCGGCGCTAGCGTCGGTTGCCGTGGCAGCGATCGAGGTCGACGAACTGGTCGTCACCTACGGCGACCTGGTCGCCGTGAACGAGATCAGCTTCACCGTCGACCCCGGCGAGGTCGTCACCCTGCTCGGCCCCAACGGCGCCGGCAAGACCTCGACGGTCGAGACCCTCGAGGGCTACCGCGTGCCGACCGCCGGCCGCGTCCGCGTGCTCGGCGCCGATCCGATCGCGGACCGTACCGACCTCGCCCCGCGGATCGGGGTCATGTTGCAGGGCGGCGGGGTCTACCCGGGGATCCGGGCGATCGAGATGCTCCGTCTCTACGCGGGCTTCCATGCCCGGCCGGCCGACCCCGACGAGCTGCTCACCCGGGTCGGGCTCACCCGGCGGTCGAGGTCGATGTGGCGCCAGCTCTCCGGCGGCGAACAACAGCGCCTGTCGCTCGCGCTCGCGCTCGTCGGGCATCCCCGGGTCGCTTTCCTCGACGAACCCTCCGCCGGCGTCGACGTGTCCGGGCGCCGGCTCGTCCGCAAGATCGTCCGCTCCCTCGCCGACGACGGTGTCGCGGTGCTGTTGACCACCCACGACCTCGCCGAGGCCGAGCACGTCGCCGACCGGGTCGTGATCATCGACCACGGGCAGGTCGTCGCCGCGGGGCGCCCCTCGGAGCTCACCGCGGGCGCCGCACACGCCGAGATCCGCTTCGGTGCCCCGAGCGGCCTCGACGTCTCGGCCCTGGGCGCCGCGCTCGCTGCCGAGGTCACCGAGGAGACCCCGGGCGAGTACCTCGTCGCGACCGCACCCACCCCGACCGCGGTCGCGCAGATCACCGCCTGGCTGGCCGAACGCGACCTCCCTCTCGCCGACCTGCGCGCGGGCCGTCACCGCCTCGAGGACGTGTTCCTGGCGCTGACCGCCACCGAGGACGCCGACGATTCGCCGACCGAGGCTCCCACGGGACGCTCGCGTCGACGGTCGGGCCGCACCCGACGCTCGCGGGGAACCCCGACCGGAGCCGGACGATGACCGCCGGCGGCACCCTCGAGGTCGGGACCGCCGCGCCCGGTGCCGCGCCCCGTTCGACCCGCATCCGGGCCCAGACCCGGGTCGAGTTGCTGCTCACCCTGCGGCGCAGCGAGTCGTTGCTGCTGACCTTCGCGATCCCCGTCGGCCTCTTGGTGTTCTTCGCCAAGGTCGACCTGCTCGGCATCGACCGCGACGAGGTCGTCGACTTCCTGTACCCGGGCATCATCGC
>JBDZVK010000048.1:0-3048 GCA_040255725.1 Actinomycetota bacterium | reverse complement strand
GGCCTGCTGCTCGCCGGCACCCTCCCCGCGCTCACGACCCTCGCCGCGGCGAACGGGCTCTACATCGTGCTGCTGCTGCTCGGCGGCGTGATCGTCCCCATCGACCACTTCCCCGGCGGGTTCCAGCCCGTCGTGAAGGCGCTGCCGGCCACCGCGCTGTCGGAGATCTGCCGAGGGGCGCTGAACGGCAGCGGCGTGCCGGGCCATGCCTGGGTGGTACTCGCCGTGTGGGCGGTGCTCACCCCGGTGTCGGCTGCCCGGTTCTTCCGCTGGGAGTAGCCGATTCGGGGTGTTCCGCCCGGAAGCGGGCGATCCGCTCGCGGTCGCGCGCGCGGCGATCGTCGTCGTCGTTCGCGGTGAGTTCCCGTGCCCAGCGGAAGAACAGCACGATGATGATGATGCCGGAGTACATGCCGCCGATGGCCCGCATGATGAAGCCGGCGAGTTGTTGATCGCCGAGGGTGGTGAGCCCCCAGAACGAATGCCACGGGTGGATGTAGGCGGTGTAGACGACGTCCTGGGAGTACGTGAGCCAGGCCCCGGGAATGATCGAGAGCACCCCGATGAGGAACAGGTAGATGCACTGCACCGGCAGGCTGGCCCGCAGTTCCTTCAGCGGGCCACACACGCAGTTCCACATCAGGATCGCCGAGAAGATGATCACGAGGTGGACGGTGAAGTGCACCGCGGACCATCGGATCGAGTCGTTCACCACGACGGGGAGATGGCCCAGCGCGAAGACCACGTTGTAGAGCACGCCGGCGACGAGGGGCAGCGTGAGTAGCCGGAACACCCGGTAGGTCCTTCCTCGCCCGAGCACCAGGCGTGCCAGCCACTCGGGCATCGCCATCAGCATCATCGGCGGAATGACCCAGGTGAGCAACAGATGCTGCACCATGTGGATGCTGTAGAGGTAGTCCTCGGCCAGGTCGTGGAACGGCCAGTCGACCGTGACCCACAGCAGCACCAGGCCGGTGAAGTACCACCGTGACTGCGAGCGGGTGATGATCGGCTCACCCGGGGGGACCACCTTTGGCCCCACGACCCGGGTGGCGTACAGGTACATGAGCGCCAGGACGGCGACCATCACCCAGACCTCGGGGTGGGGCACCCAACGCCACGGATGCGGGGTCAGGTCGGGATTGGTCGCCGCTAGCAGGCCGGGCAGATGAGACACATCACTCTCGACTCACATGATCTCGGCGACAGGCTCTGAGATCGGCAAGACATCCATCGCAGCTCCCAGCGGGACCGCCGGGGTCCGCGGCGGCCGGACCTCGTGTCAGCGGAATCCCGACGCCCAGTACTGGAACGTACCCAGCATGCCGCAGTAGACGAGAACCGCAACCGACAACCCGAAGAAGAACACGCGCTTGCACATCGCGTGATCGAACTTCAGGTGCATGAAGTACAGACACACGCAGATGAACTTGATGGCCATCAGGATGATGAGCGCCCAGTCGTGGAACGGTCCGAGCGCTTCCTTGGTGTAGCTGACCAGGACCTCCAGCCCGGTCATCACCGCGAGGAAGACCGCGACCAGCACATAGGTCTTGTCCGCCACGGCGTGTTCGAGCGCGTAGTCGCCTTCGGTGACGCCCTGTTCGTAATGCGAGATCGTCTGGTCGGACATCGTGCTCCTACTTGTGGATCAGGTAGACGACGGTGAAGATCACGATCCACACCACGTCGACGAAGTGCCAGTACAGACCGATCACCTCGACGACCTCGGCCTTCTGCTTGGGAAGCCTTCCCCGGAGCGACATGCCCAACATGATCAACAGCAGCATGATGCCGATCGTCACGTGCACGCCGTGGAAACCCGTGAGGCTGTAGAACGACGAGCCGAAGATGTTGGTCGTGTACCCCAGGCCCTCGTGGACCATCGTGGTGAACTCGTACACCTGACCGGCGATGAAGCTCGCCCCCAGGATGGCGGTGGTCACGAGCCACAGACGCAGCCGCCGCTGGTCTCCCCGGTGCGCGGACGACACGGCCAGCACCATCGTGAGCGAGCTCATCAACAGCACGAACGTCGAGGTCGACGTGAACGGGATGTTGATGACGTCTTCCGGCGTCGGTCCCTGCTGCGCGCGGCCGTTGTAGAGCAGGTAGGCGGAGATGAACGCACCGAAGAGCAGACAGTCCGACGCCAGGAAGATCCACATGCCCATCTTGGCGTGGGAGACCCCGGTGCTGGTGTGCGGGCTCAGCCCCGGGTACGGGTCGTGGATCTCTCCGTGGTGGTCGTGACCGACGGCGACGTCAGACATTGGCTCCTACTTCTTCGATCTCGCGGACGGCTCCGGTCTCACCGGAATCGGGAGTGGGCGGTTCGGGCGGCGGCACCTCGGTGTGGGTGGAGGGTTCGATCCCCCAGGCGACGACACTCAGGAACAGCAGGAAACCACCGACGGCACACAGACCGAGGTTGAAGATGATGCCGTAGCCGATCAGCATCATCGCGAACGCGGCGACGATCGGCCAGTACGACGGCGACGGCATGTGCGGGATCTTGCCGGTCGGCTTGTCCATCACGTCTTCCATCTTGGCGATCCGCACCAGACGGCCGTTCTCGTCCTCGGCGTACTTGCGGTGCCACGCCTCGTCGAGGTCGCGCACCTCGGGGATCTCCCAGAAGTCGAACTCGGGCGGCGGCGACGGCGTGATCCACTCGAGGGTCCGCGCGTCCCACGGGTCGGGCTCGCAGGTGTATTGGCCGGCGGCGTGGGCCTTGCGGCGCGAGTACACGACGTTGATGATGAACAGCAGCACCGACAGCGCCAGGATGTACGACCCGATCGTCGACACCATGTTCCACAGTTCCCAGCCGTATCCGGGCAGGTACGTGTACACCCGTCGGGGCATGCCCTGGAGCCCGAGCACGTGCTGGGGTCCGAAGGTCATGTTGAAGCCGATCATCATCAGCCAGAAGTTCCAGTGTCCGAGCTTCTCGCTCAGCTTGTGCCCGAAGATCTTGGGCCACCAGTAGTAGAAGCCGCCCATGAAGATCAGGAACGCGCCCCCGAAGAGCACGTAGTGGAAGTG
>JBDZVK010000379.1:0-2426 GCA_040255725.1 Actinomycetota bacterium | reverse complement strand
GCTGCGGCGAGCTGTGGCCACCCCAGTTGGCCCGCCAGTTGGCGACCCTCGACCACCTGCTCGGGGGACGGCTGACCATCAACATCATCTCCAGTGACCGGCCCGGCGAGTCGCTCGCGTCGGACCCGCGTTACCAGCGCACGCTGGAGGAGATGCAGATTCTGCGGTCGCTGCTCGATCGTGAGGCCGTCGACCACCACGGGCCGACCTACGACCTGGCCGTCGACCCCCCAAGGATCGGCACCGTGTCGGGTCGCTGCCCGCCCCTGTACTTCGGAGGGCTGTCGGACAACGCCCGTGACGTGGCTGCACGGGCGGCGGACGTGTTCCTGATGTGGCCCGACACCGAGGATGTCGTGGTCGACCTGCTCGACGACATGCGCAGGCGCGCCGCGTCCTACGGGCGGACGTTGCGTTTCGGCTACCGGGTGCACGTCATCGTGCGCCCAACCGAGGACGAGGCTCGTGCCGCGGCGGCGCAACTGGTCAGTCGTCTCGACGACGAGATCGGTCGCGAGATCCGGGAGCGGTCGCTCGACAGTGCGTCGGTCGGGGTACGCCGCCAGGCCGAGCTTCGCGACGCGGCCGGCGGTGACGGGTTCGTCGAAGATCATCTGTGGACCGGCATCGGGCGCGCCCGGAGCGGCTGCGGGGCCGCGATCGTGGGCGACCCCGACCAGGTGCGGGCCAAGCTCGAGCGCTACGTCGAGCTCGGGATCGATGCGTTCATCCTGTCGGGGTATCCGCACCGCGAGGAGGCCGAGCGCTTCGGCCGGCTCGTGCTGCCCCAGCTGGAGCATGGTCCACTCGTCCTCGACCCCGACGGGTCGAACGGCTGACCCGGCCGGATGATCGTGACGACGGCGTCGGCGAGTGAAGCCGGGACTCCCGTCAGATCACCCCGGCGATCGAGGTGGCCGCTCGGGCGGCGCCGCCGGCCACGACGCTGCGGTGGCTGACCGGGGCGGCGACGGCGTCCGCGACCATCCCGGCGAAGCCGTCGCACGGGCCCGGAGGTCATGCGTCGATGGCGAGCACGCCGAGGGGGGGCCGGGTGCCGCCGGTGTGGATGGCTCCAGCCGGCCGCGCCCGCGCGCCCTGAGCGCCCCGGACGCGAGCGATCAGCCGGTGTAGCTGGGCGTCCCCGTCACGGGCTCGGCGACCGGCGCGGCCTGCACCCCTACGGGGTCGACCGTCGCCGGCGCTCCGGAGGTGCTCGGCGAGCTCGTCCACCCACCCGCGACCGACGACGGTGGGACCGGGTCGGCCGTCGGCGAGGCCGAGGTCGTCGGCCCGGCGGTCGTGGCGGGTCGCGTCGTGGTCGACGCCGTGGTGCTGGTCGTGGAAGGCGGGGTCGAGGTCGACGTGGTCGGTGCGGTGGTGGTCGACGTCGACGTCGTGGTCGGTGCGGTGGTGGTCGACGTCGTGGTCGATGTCGAGGTGGTCGTGGTCGACGCCGTGGTGCTGGTCGTGGAAGGCGGGGTCGAGGTCGTCGTGGTCGGCGCGGTGGTGGTCGACGTCGACGTCGTGGTCGGTGCGGTCGTGGTCGACGTCGTCGTGGTCGGTGCGGTGGTGGTCGACGTCGTGGTCGACATCGACGTCGTCGTCGACGACGAGGTGGTCGTGGTGGGGGCCGCGGCTCGGAACGGGCCGATCCAGGTCCAGTGGTCGGCGTCGCAGTTCACGCCGATCTGGAAGACGCCATCGGTGCGGGTGTAGGTGAAGGCATACCCGTCGTCCGCCGCGCGGAGGTGGTACCCCGGATAGTTCCCGGCGCCGTCGGTTCCGCTGACCTGGAACTGCACGGTGGGACCTTCCACATCGACCTGGTTCGCCTCGAACGGGCCGACGACCACGATCTCCAGCGTGTCAGAGCCGATGATCGTCGCAGTCGCACCTCCGGCCGCGACATCGCCCAGGTCGGTGACCGTGGGAACGCCCACGAACTGCTCGTCGGACGGGATCGTGAACCGCCACGTGAGATGGTGGGAGTTGCTGGCAAGTGTCGGGATGTCGACCCGTACCTGTTCGGTCGTCGTTCCCCCGACGGTGACCGGGTTCGGCGTCGCGTCCCAGTACACGACGGGGACGAACTCGGTGAAGGTGCTCCCGCTGTCGTAACAGGTCAATTCGAAGTAGGCCCCGACCGGGACGTCCGCGTGCGCGCCACGTTCACCGGTCAGGCCGAACGCGGCCACCACGACGGTCAACGTCGCCGCGAAGGCGGCGACCATCCGGGCGGCGCTGCCCGTGGCGGTGTCCGTCGAGTCGTTCCGCGCGTCGTGTGACCGCTGGTCCCCGCTCGATCTCGCCATGCGGCCAAGAGTAGCCGAGCCGCGGTCACGATGCAGGGCAGGCGAAGCGACCCAAGCGGAACATCGGCCCGAGGAGCGGCGCGGTGCGGCGAAGAGCGATCTCGAACGGCA
>JBDZVK010000378.1:0-2428 GCA_040255725.1 Actinomycetota bacterium | reverse complement strand
GCGCGCACGCCGCCCCAGCCGTAGGCGAGCGCCGTGGCGAGCGACGCGGTGAGCATCAGTGCGGCGAAGAAGATCCGCGCGTACATCGCCGAGGTGACGCCGATGTCGCGCACCCGGCCCGCCTTCGCGTCGAAGGCGTGCGATTCGGCCCCGGGTTCGCCGAAGAGTTTCACCAACATGGCCCCCGCCACGTTGAACCGTTCGGTCATCGTCGTGTTCATCTCCGCGTTCAGCCGGTACGACTCGAGCGTGATCGACGACAACTTCCGGCCCATGAGCCGTGCGGGCACGATGAACACCGGGAGCAGGGCGAGCGACAGCAGCGTGATCTGCCACGACAGGAAGAACATGGCGATCAGCACGATCACGACGGTGACCAGGTTGGACACCACGTTGGCGAGCGTGTCGGTGAACGCCCGTTGCGCGCCGAGCACGTCGTTGTCGAGCCGGGTGACCAGCGCGCCGGTCTGGGTGCGGGTGAAGAACGCGATCGGCATCTTCTGGACGTGGCCGAACACCTTGGAGCGCAGGTCGTAGATGATCCCCTCGCCGAGCGACGCCGAGATCCACCGTTGGACGAGCGAGAGCACGGCGTCGGCCACGGCCAACCCGGCGAGGAGCAGCGCCAGCTCGATCACCAGGTCGCGCCGCTGACCGAGAATGCCGGTGTTGATGATCGACCGGATGATCAGCGGGTTGATCGCGCCGAGCGCCGCGTCGATGACGACCAGCACGAGAAACCAGACGATGAGTCGCCGGTAGGGGCGGGCGAACGACAGCATCCGTCGGCCGGTTCCGGGCGCGACCCGGTGGTCGACGACGGAACGGTCCCGCATGAACGAACGCATGCCATGTGGGCCGCCCATTGGTGTGCGGGCCGGCATCGTTGCATGCTACGGGCAGCGGTGCCGACCCGATCCGGCGCCTCGCTCGCGCGCGGTTCCCTACGCTGAACCGATGGACGAACCTGGTCGCAGCCTCGACGCCGACGAGGTCGCCGCGACGGTCGACCGCGTGGCGATCGACGCCCTGCAGCGCCGGTACGCGGACCTGGTGAACCGGCGGGCGTGGGGAGAGCTCGACGCGGTGCTCAGGCCGGACGTGCAGATCACCCTCGAGCTGGTGACCCGGCCGACGGTCGAGCTGGTCGGCCGAGACGCCTTCGTGGCGTTCATCGGTGGGGCGATGGCGCGGTTCGGGTTCTTCGAATTCGTGATCCTCAACAGCTACGTCGACTTGTGGCCCGACGACGACCGCGACGCGGCCACGGCCAGGATCTTCATGTGCGAGCTGAGGACGGGGCCTGAGGGCGGGGAACGAACCGACGCGTTCGGGATCTACCGCGACCGCTATGTCCGCACAGCGGCAGGTTGGCGGGTCGTCCGGCGGCACTACCGGTCGCTGGCGCACTTTCCGCCCGGCGACTGGCTCGGCCTTCCCGACGACCTGCTGCCCGATTGACCGCTCGCCCGGCGCCCGTCGCCCACGGGCCGTATCGTCGGACCATGACCTTGGACCTGACTCCGGACGAGCTGTTGACCACGACGCGGGCGGTGCGCAAGCGTCTCGACCTGGATCGACGGGTGGAGCGTTCGGTGATCGACGAGTGCCTCGAGATCGCGCTGCAGGCCCCGACGGGATCGAACGCCCAGAACTGGCACTGGGTGATCGTCACCGACGACGACCTCAAGGCCGCGATTGCCGAGCACTATGCCGCCGGATTCGACCCCTACATCGCGATGCCACGCCCTGGCTACGGCGCCGGAGACCCTCGGGGCGCGCACGCCGACGCGGTGTCGTCATCGGCGACCTACCTGCGTGACCACTTCCACGAGGTTCCGGCGATGGTGATCCCGTGTCTGTGGGGACGACTGCCCGACGGGGCGCCGTCGGGGATGCAGGCGGGCTACTGGGGTTCGCTGTTCCCGGCGGTGTGGAGCTTCGTGCTGGCGCTGCGTGCCCGCGGGCTCGGCAGCGCGGTCACCACCCTCCATCTGGCACGTGAGCGAGAGGTCGCCGAGCTGCTCGGCATTCCCTACGAACGGTGCGCGCAGGCCGCGCTCCTGCCGGTGGCGTACACCAAGGGGACCGACTTCCAACCGGCGAGTCGCCTGCCCCTGGCACAGGTGAGTCACTGGAACAAGTGGTGAATTCAGGGTCGACGTCAGCGATGACGTCATCTGCGATGCATGGCGTGCGACCTGCGGAGCGAGCGCCCAGGAGTCAGCCCGCGGGTGGGGCGAGCCCGAAGCGCTCGTCGATGCGGCGGATCCGGTACAGCAGCATCGACCCGAACCAGCAGATCAGGAACGCCGCGACGATCCCGTAGCCCAACATCTCGAAGTCGAGGCCGCCGATCCAGTTCCAGAACCCGCCGGAGAGGCCGAGGTGCTCGGTGCCCAACTGGAGGATCTGGACGACCCCGACG
>JBDZVK010000377.1:0-2429 GCA_040255725.1 Actinomycetota bacterium | reverse complement strand
ACGGCAAACAGCTCGACCTGCACCCGGTGGTGATCCTGCTGGCGATCACCGGGGGAGGAGCGGCCTTCGGCCTGGCCGGTGCCTTCCTGGCGGTGCCGATCACCGCGGTCGTGATCAACATGGTGGGCGAGTACCGGCAGGTCCACGGCATCGAGACCCCCTCCGCCGACGACGGACCGCCAGCCGACCTGTTGACCGCTGCGGACACCGAGCCCGGCTGACGCGGCGATCCGCGTCGGAGCGCCGCACGTCGTCGCCTGCCGGTCGGGTGTCGGTTCCGGACCGGCGTCAGTCCGCCGCCAGCACCGACGCGAACTCGGCGACGATCTCCGCGGCGGTGGCAGGGCCGGTGACCGCGTCGACCGACCGGCCCGCGTACAGCGCCGCCGCGGCCACGTCGCCGACGAAGTTCCGGCCCGGCGGCAGCGGGAGGCGCTGTGCCGGCGGCAGCTCGGACGCGGCGACACTCGAGCGCAGCACCCGGTGCGGCGCGTCGGGCCAGCCGAGCGAGAAGGTCTCGGTCACCACCGTGTCGTCGGCGCCCGCATCGACGAGCGCGGTGGCGTAGTCGGGGTGCACGTCGGCTTCGGGCGTCACCAGGAAACGCGTCCCGATGCGCACCGCGTCGGCGCCGGCTTCGAGCAGGTCGGCGGCCCGCCGTGGGGTGCCGATCCCGCCGGCAGCCACGAGTGGTCGATCGGTCTCGGCGCGCACCCCGGCGAGCAGCTCGTCGAGGGGACGGCTCCCGTGCACGTGGCCACCGGCCTCGACGCCCTGGACGACGACGAGGTCGCAGTCGGCGTCGAGCGCCGCCCGCGCCTCGTCGACCGACCCCACCTGCCAGGCCGCGAGCGCCCCGCCGGCGTGGACGACGCCCACGAGGTCGGCGTTCGGGGCGCCGTAGAAGCACTCGATGACCGCTGCCCGGGTCGCCGCGACCTCGAAGGCCTCCCGATCGAGGAACGGCATCAGGAACCCGACCCCGACCCGACCGTCCGGTCCGCCGATGGCCCGGGCCCCGTCGATCCGCCGGGTGAGCTCGTCCGCGGGGATCATCGCCGCGGCGAGCATGCCGAGTCCACCGGCGGCAGCCACGGCGCCGGCCAGCGCCGCGGTCGACACCCCACCCATCGCGGCGAGCTGGAGCGGCACCCGGCAGCCGACCAGGTCGGTGAAGCGATTCGACGGGGTGGGGCGGCCACCGGCGCGCGGTCGACCGACAGGAGTCATGCGAGGAGCCTCGCCCTGGGGCGCCGACTTGTCAATCGTGTCCCGGACGGGCCGCCTCGGGGCGTCCCGTGTGGTGTCGACCGCGACGGCGCCGGTCGATCGTTGCGATAGTCACACGCGATCGCGGACATCGGCACAAGCGATCGTGGTAGACTATGAAAACCGGTCGAAATGATCTAGTATGGCTATCGTAAGTTCCCGACCTGAGAGGTTGTCCTGATGTCACTGATCAACACCACCATCAAGCCCTTCGCCGCCACCGGCTTCCGCAACGGCGAGTTCGTCGACGTCACCGACGCCGACGTGAAGGGCAAGTGGGCGATCTTCTTCTTCTACCCGGCCGACTTCACCTTCGTGTGTCCGACCGAGCTGGGTGACCTCGCCGACTACTACGACGAACTCCAGTCCCTCGGCGTCGAGGTGTACTCGGTGTCGACCGACACGCACTTCACCCACAAGGCGTGGCACGAGACATCCGACACGATCAACAAGATCACCTACACGATGCTCGGCGACCAGAACTTCACGCTCTCGAACAACTTCGAGATCCTGCGCGAAGACGAGGGGCTCGCCAACCGGGGGACGTTCCTCGTCGACCCCGACGGCGTCATCCAGTTCCTCGAGGTGACCGCCGAAGGCATCGGCCGCAACGCCGCCGAGCTGGTCCGCAAGGTCAAGGCCGCGCAGTACGTGCGCTCCCACCCCGGCGAGGTCTGCCCCGCCAAGTGGGAAGAGGGCGAAGACACGCTCGCCCCGTCGCTGGATCTCGTCGGCAAGATCTGACCCCGCACCGCGGGACGACGGGAAGAGTGGCGTTCCACGGCGGGATCGCTGACCCGCCGGACCTCTCTCCCGTCGAGATCGACCGACGATCCCGGGTGGGTCGGTTCCCGACCCACCCGGATCCACGACCCCGTTCTTCCCCGGTTCCGCTTGCCATCGGCCCACCTTCGACCGAATCCAACTTCCACCGAACCAGCCGCACCCAGGAGGCCAGCCGTGCTCGACGACGCTCTCGCCAACCAACTCCGACAACACCTCACCAAGATCACCCATCCCATCGAGTTGGCCGCCTCGCTCGACGACTCGGCGAAGGCGACCGAGACCGAAGAACTGCTCACCCAGATCGCCTCGCTGTCGGACGACGTGACCTATGTGCGTGCCGACGACCACGACCGGCGTCCCTCCTTCGCCATCCG
>JBDZVK010000047.1:7097-13007 GCA_040255725.1 Actinomycetota bacterium | reverse complement strand
TGACCGGATCTCTGAGCGGGAAGGTGTCGGCGCGCACGTACTCGGCCTGTCTCGCCGCCAACACGACCAGATCGGGCGGCGCGAGCATCAGCCGGTCCACCGTCGTCTCGACGAACGACCGGCACGCGTCGGTCTTGGTCGAATCGGCGTACAACCGTTCCACGCTCGCGACCGGGCAACCGGTGCGATAGGCGAGGCTGAGCTCGTAGCCCGCACGGGTGGCGACCGACGCCATGACCGGCCCGAGCGCGGCCGCGTGCGAATCGCCGACGAACACGATCTTCCCCCGGGGCTTCGGGACCGTCCAGGTGCAATGCACCTCCTGGTCGGCATCGTCGCCACGAGCCGACCACAGGCACGATTCGGGCATCGCGATCACCGGCTCACGCGAGCGCTCGACCTGGGCGGTGCCGGCTGTCGCGACGCTCGGCACCGTCCAGAGCGCGACGAGGCACACCGTCGCCACGCCCGAGCAGGCGGCGGCGAGCCCCACCACCCGACGCCCGGACCAGCCGGCGCCACGCCTGATCGGCTGTTCGAGCCAACGGTACGAGATCTCGGTCGGCACCAACGCCGCGACACCGACAGCGAGCACCGCCCACGGTGACATCGCCGGGAACGAGAAGCGGGCGAACACCATGAACGGCCAGTGCCACAGGTACCAGCCATAGGACCGGTCGCCGATCCACACCGCCGGGGCCGACGACAAGAGCCGGCCGACACCCCGGGCTTCTCGCCCACCGGCCACGATCACCAGCGCCGCGCCGGCGACCGGAAGCAACGTCGTGAACCCGGGCGTGGGTGACGCCTCGCCGATCCAGATGCCGGCGCCGACGATCATCGCCAGGCCCGCGGCGCCCAGGGCCTCGGCGGACCTCGCGCCGATGCACACGACCGCCGGGCCCGCCATCGCGACCAGGACGCCCACGAGGAACTCCCAGGCCCGGGTCGGCGACGAGTAGAAGGCCAGGCGCGCCGACACCAGCGCGTCGCCGGAGCCGGCCGGCAGCGACCCGCTGAGGATCGCCCCGGCCACGAACGACAGCACCGCCACCGCGGCGATGCCGAACAGGAACGCGCGGCGAGCCGACCGTCCGCGTCCGAAGATGCGGCCCAGCACGATCAGCAGGAGCGGAAAGACGAGATAGAACTGTTCCTCGACGGCGAGCGTCCAGGTGTGCAGCAGCGGATTCGACGTGGCATCGACGTCGAAGTAGCCCTGGGGCTGGAAGAGCAACAGCGCGAAGTTGGCGACGTAGAACGCGGCGCCCACGCCGACATGACCGATCGTTGAGCGCAGGTCTCCCAGCGGGCTGGTGCCGACGATCGAGAACAGCGCGACGAAGACGAGCACCGCCGTGAGCGCCGGCAGCAGTCGACGGATGCGACGGCTGTAGAAGCGGCCGAGGGCGATCCTGCCGGTCGCCTCCTGCTCCGCGAGGAGCAGTCTGCCGATGACGAACCCCGAGATCACGAAGAACACGTCGACGCCCAGAAAGCCTCCCGGCAGACCGACCCCGCTGTGGAACACCACCACCAGCGCGACGGCGACGGTACGGAGCCCCTGGACGTCGTACCGGAAGCGGGGTCGTCCGGTCGAGTCGGGGGCGGGCGCGGCCGCCTGCCGCGGCGCGTCGACCTCCCTGGTCATCGTCGGGAACGGTACTCAATCGATCCGTTCGTGTCTTGTGGTGGCGTGGCGGCCGTGCCGGAGGCGGGCAGTAGCGTGAACCGCGATGTTGGACCATGTCTTCACCGACGCGATCGGGGCACTCCGGGACGCGGTCGAAGGGGCGTTCCTCGAACGACAGGCATTCGAGGAGCGGTTCCAGGCCGACGTCCTCCTCGGCGATCTGACCTGGGAGACGTCCTACTCACTGCCCGGCGAGGGCGCCCCGCCGCGCACCCGGGCCGACCTCACCCTCGCCTGGCCCACGTGGGCGCAGACCGCCTACCGGAGCTGGTACATCGGCGAGGAACTCGACGACTTTCCCCGCATCGAGATCGAGGTCGTGTTCCGGGTGCAACGCCTCGCCGGGCCGCCCGATCCGCGCGCCGTGCTGGCCGCGCTCCCGACCCGGAGCACGCCGATCGGTCCCGGGCTCCTCGAGCGGACCGGCCCCAGCGTCGAGACGAGCTTCGACGACGATCTCGACAACGCCGAACACGCGGTCGAGGTCTCCTACGAGGGCACCTACGAACTCGACGAGACCACGCTCACCGACGGGTCCGCGCTCGACGAGCACTTCGCGGCGATGGGCGGTTGGATCGCCGCGACGCTGGTGCGCCTGGGTGACGTGCGCTTCGAGTTCCTCCCGCCCGAGGACGAACCCGCGCACTGAGGGGCCGCGCCGACGGGCGTGTCCGGCCGACGAGCACCGTGGCGCTTCACCGAGCGCAGCCCGGAGATCATCGACCGTGGGCCGCGGTGGATGTGAACCGACCGCGCCGCCGGTGAGGCGTCGCCGCGGCGGTTCAGCCCGCCTTCGCGGCCTCGGCGCGACGCTCGGCGATGTCCTTGGACACGTCGAAGTCGAGGTACTCCTCGCCGGTGTCGGCGTTGTGCTCGAACTGGGTGACGCCGATCGTGTCGAAGCGCTTGCGCAACCAGCCACCGTTGGCGTCGAGCAACCCGAGCTTGGAGCAGTTCGGCACGATCTTCGAGAACAGCAGCTGCTGGAACGGATCCTCGTTGCGGTCACCGGTGCGGAAGATCTTGATCGCCTGCTTGGGGTCGACCCCGAGCCGCTCCCACACCTCTTGCTGGAGGAACCGGTCGCGCATGCGGATCGCGGCGTCGAACGCGAACTCCTGACGGTCGGCCATCTCCGAGTCGGTCAGCCCCTCGTAGTACTCCTTGAGGCTGAGCACGCCGAAGGCGACATGACGGGCCTCGTCGGACATCACGTACTTGAGGAGCTGCTTGAACAGCGGCTCGGTCGTGGTCTGGTACGCCATCCCGAACGCGGCCAGCGCGAGGCCCTCGACCATGATCTGCATGCCCAGGTAGGTCATGTCCCAACGCGAATCCTCGATGATGTCGTCGAGCAGCGCACGCAGGTGGAAGTTGATCGGGTAGTGCCCGTTCATCTTGGTGTCGAGGTACTTGGCGAACACCTCGACGTGGCGGGCCTCGTCCATCACCTGGGTGGCGGCGTAGTACTTCGCGTCGATCCACGGCACGGTCTCGACGATCTTGGCGGTGCACACCAGCGCCCCCTGCTCACCGTGCATGAACTGCGACAGCGTCCAGTTCTGGGACTCGATCTGGAACTTCACCCAGTCGGCGTCGTTCCACTTGGCCATGGGTGTGCCGGTCAGGTCGATGCCCAGCATCCCGAAGATGTCGGCATCGACCTCGCCCTGGTCGCGGGCGATCTGCTCCTGGTCGACCTCGATCGACCAGTCCAGGTCGGTCTCGCCGTTCCACTGGGAGTGCTTGGCCTTCTCGTACAGCTTGTTGAGCCGCGGCCGGGCGCCCTTTTCGTAGTCCCAGGTGAAGATCGCGTCGGCGTTGTCGGCGACGGTGTGGATCGCCTCGTCGGTGTCCTCGGTGGCGATGGCGAGGATGTCGTCGACCTCCTGGAGCGCCGGGTCGTTCGTGGCGGTTTCCTTCTCGGTGAGGCTCATGGTGCATACCCCTTTTCGGTGGTGGGTTCGGATGTCGGCGCGGTCCCCAGGGCGTCGACGAGGCGGGTGATCAGTGCCTGCCAGTTCTCGGGGTCGGGCAGTTCCAGGTCGAGGGCTTCGACCAGCAGGAAGCCGAAGCCGACGGCGTGGCAGAACAGGACCATCGACGCGGTGTCGAGCGCGCCCTCGATGCCGCCGTCGGCTTTGGCGGCCTCGATGATGGCGGTGAGCCGGTCGCGCCGCTCCAGTACCCGGTCGCGCAGCACCTCGGCGACGTCGGCGTGTCGACGGGCGGCGACGAACGATTCGAGCAGCAGCGACGACCGGGAGCGCTCGTCGGGGTCGGTCTGGACGAGGCTCGAACCGGCGGCGAGAAGGATGTCCTCCATCCGGCCCTGGAACTGGTGGTCGGCGAAGAGCATCTCGAGCTCGTCACCGGCATGCGGGTCGATGGCCTCGACCAGCAGGTCGGCCTTGCCGGGGTAGCGGGCGTAGATGGCGCCGGTCGTGGCCCCGGCGCGCCGGGCGATCTCGGCGACGCCGGCCTTGTCGTAGCCACGCTCGGCGAAGACCTCGGCGGCTGCTTCCAGCAGGCGCTCACCCAATTCGTCGGTCTCGGGACCGGGCGCGCCGGATTCGACCGGAGTGGTCGCTGCGGTCGGCTCGGTCGCCTCGATGACGACGGCCGCCTCGTCCGTCATGGTCACAACCGCGATGATAACGACTATTATCGCGTCTCACAAGCATGCCGAGACGCGGCCCTCCGCGGCGGCGAAGGTCAGGGTTCCGGCCAGGGCGCGTCTTCGGCGCCGGGCCGGCAGAGCGCGCGGGCGACGGCCGATGGGAGGCGCTCCACGATCTGCTCGTAGCTCCAGTGCTCGAGGCTGACGTACCGTTCGACCGCCTCGGGACTCGTCCACTCGGTCAACAGATCCGCGGCGGTCGCCTCGGACACGTCCTCGCGGAGCACCCCCGCCGACGCCAGCCGGTTCGCGATCAGCAACTGGGGGCCGCGGTGGCTCGCGCGGCCGGCGTCGACCGCCGGTGCGAGTGAAGCATCGACCCGGGAGGCGTCGAGCAGGATCAGGATGAAGTCGCCGATGCGCTCGTGCAGCACACAGACCAGGTGGACCGAGGCGCGCAGCATCGCGGCGGGCGTCGGCGCCGTCACCACGTCGATAGCGAGTTCGTCCACGCCGGCCCGCTCGTTCATGTAGTCCACGAGTGCCTGCATGACGCCTGCCTTCGATCCGAAGTGGGCGTACACGGTCTGCGCCGACACTCCTGCCTGGCGCGCGATCTCCGCCATGGTCGCGGTCGCATAGCCCGATGCCAGGAACGACGCGCGTGCCGCGTCGAGGATCGCCGCTCGCGTCTCGGTGGCCTGGCGCGCCCGGAGCTCGGATCGGTACACCCGTTCCGCGGGAGTCATCTGCGCATCACCCTTTCCATTGGAGTTAGCATAAGATCAATACAGTCAGGAACAAGCCAAGTGGGAGTCATCATGACCACATCTGCCGTATCCGCCCCATCGTCATCGCCGTCGACCATGCGCGACCATCCCAGCACAGCAGGGCCCGGCGCACCGCCTCCCGGCCGGCTGGTCACGGGAATCTGCATGGTGGTGGCGCCGGTCGTGCTGACCGCGATGTGTCTGCTGGGAACCGACATCTACAAGTTCCACGGCCACGATTTCCTCACCGAGATGGCGGCGAACCCGACGCGGACGATGATCTTCCTGAACGTCGTGCCGCTCGGGATCATGATGCTGATGCTGGCAGTCGTCGGCCTCACCGGCCTGGCCGCGGTACGTGATCCACGCGGCCCGCGGGTCGCCCACGTCGCCCTGGTCACCACGCTCGTCGGCCTGTGCGGACCACTCTTCTTCCTCGCCATCGAGTTCTGCGCCTACCAGCTCGCCAATCCGACCCATCTCGCCGCCGGCGCCCACATGTACGACCTCGCCAACATGGTGCCCCGCACCACCGCCAACATCTCCGGGCCATTGCTCGTCGTCGGCTTCATCACCCTGGCCGTCGCCGTGCACCGGGCGGGCCTGATGAGTCGGCTCCGCGCCGTCTCGTTGGGTCTCACCGCGTTGCTGCCGATCGGGTTCATCGCGGCCTTCCTCCCGATCAGCGCCGTCGGGTTCGCCTTCTGCTCGATCGCGCTGGTGCCGCTCGGCGCCTCCCTGCTGCGCAACGACGCGGCACCGACCCCGGCGATGCCGCCCGAACCCGAGGCGCCGGCGGCCGTTCTCGGCACCTGACCCCCGGGGCG
>JBDZVK010000047.1:0-6997 GCA_040255725.1 Actinomycetota bacterium | reverse complement strand
ACGCCGGACCCCCTTGCGAGCGCTGGTGCTCCGGGTCAGTCCGCGGTGCGACGACGCAGCAGGTGACTGGCCAACGGTGCGCACACCACGATGATCGCCACCGTCCACGCCAGGAGGTACGGCACCGGATGCTGCGCGGGGAACGTGTGTTGGAGCGCCGCGGGATTCGTGTTGCCGAACAGGTCACGGCACGCACCGGCCATCGCCGAGACCGGATTCCAGTTCGCGACGGTCCGCAACCACGGCGTCAGCCCCTGGGGCGGCACGAAGCACGTCGACACGAACGCCACGGGAAACAGGATCACCATGCCGATCGCCTGTGCCGATTCGGGATCACGGACCAACAACCCGAGACACGCGCAGAACCAGCTCAGCGCGTACGAGAAGGCCACCGCGACGGCGATGCCGGCGATCACGCCCCCGACGCCGGTTCCGGGGCGCCAGCCGATCGCGAGACCGGTCGCGATGACGATCGTCGCCGCGAGCGTGCTCGCCAGCAGGTCGCTGATCGTCCGGCTCGTCAGGATCGCGCTCCGTGCGATCGGCAGGGTCCGGAAGCGGTCGATCACACCGGAGGTCAGGTCGCTCGACAGTCCCACGGCGGTCCCCATCGCGGCGGTGGTCAGGTTCATCGCCACCAGCCCGCCGATGGCGAACCCCTTGTAGGAACCCCCGCCGGGGATGCTCATCGCGCCGCCGAAGAGCCCGATGAACAACAGGGTGAACAACACCGGTTGAAAGGTCGCGTCCGAGAGTTGCGCCGGCTCGCGCCACACGTGGATCAGGTTGCGCCGGGTGAGCGACCACACGTCGTAGCACCAGTCGGTGAAGCGGGCCGCCGCGCCGGGCACTCCCGTGGCGGGCACTTCGGCGCCCGAGTGCAGATCGATGGTCATGGTGCTCATACCGGCACCTCCTCGACCCGTCGGTTCGCTCGGGGTCGGTCCACGACCCCGTCGCGGTCGAACGGATGGTCCGGCCGCGGTCCGTCGGCCGGTCCTGCGGCACGGTCGCCGGTCGCGGCACCGGTGCCGCCTCCGGTGAGGGCGAAGAAGACGTCGTCCAGCGACGGACGATGGATCTCGACGTGATCGACGGCCACGCCGACGGCGTCGAGGCTGCGCACCACGTCGGTGGTGAGGGCGCGGCGTGCCACGACGGGCACCACCAGCGTCCGACCGCCGTCGTCGGTGCGGACCGGTCCGGCCGCGAATCGCCCCACCGCCTCGACGCCTGCGTCGGCGTCGGCGTCGGCGCCTGCATCGCCGTCGGCGTCGGCGTCGGCGTCGGCGAGCGTGACGACGAGTGAGTCGCCGCCGATGCGGTCCTTGAGCTGGGCCGCGGTGCCCTGCGCGATGACCCGGCCATGGTCGATGACCGTGATCGAATCGGCGAGCGCGTCGGCCTCGTCGAGGTACTGGGTGGTCAGCAGCAACGTGGTGCCGTCGGCGACGAGATCGGCGATGATCTGCCACATGCGCTGTCGGCCGGCCGGGTCGAGACCCGTGGTGGGCTCGTCGAGGAACAACACCGGCGGCCGGGCGACGAGGCTCGCGGCCAGGTCGAGTCGCCGGCGCATGCCCCCCGAGTAGGTCTTGACGATCCTGCCGGCGGCGTCGGTGAGCTCGAAGTGGGCCAGCAGTTCATCGGCCCGCAGCCGGGCCTGGCGGCGGCCGAGCTTGGCGAGTTCGCCGACGAGGACGAGGTTCTGGGTGCCGGTGAGCTGTTCGTCGAGTGTGGCGTCCTGACCGGTGACGCCGATCGAACGGCGGACCTGTCGGGCCTGAGCGACGATGTCGAGCCCGGCGACGCGACCCGATCCGCCGTCGGGCGCGGTCATCGTCGTGAGCATGCGCACGGTGGTGGACTTGCCGGCGCCGTTCGGGCCGAGCACCCCGAGGACCTTGCCCTCGGGAACTTCGAGTGTGACGTCGTCGACGGCGAGATGGTCGCCGTAGCGCTTGCGAAGCCCGAAGGCTTCGATCATGGGTGCGGTGGACATGGATGGCGGCTCCTGGATGCAGCGGATGGACTCCGGCGGCAAGGTGACTTGCCGACCGGTAAGTTTCTACTTGCCGCACGGTAAGATCCCAACTTGCCGGCCGTCAAGTAGACTTTGTTCACATGAGCGCCGACACGCGGGACCGCATTCTCACCACTGCCGCGCGGTTGTTCACCGAGCAGGGCTACGACGCGACGTCACTCCGCGAGATCTCCGACGAACTCGGCGTCACCAAGGCCGCGCTCTACTACCACTTCCCCTCCAAGGAAGACATCCTCTCGGCGCTCGTCCGGCCCTTCATCGACCTGATCGACCAGCTCGTCGCCCGGCTGGAAGCAGCCGACGACATCGTCGGCTGGGCCGACGCCATCGACTGGATCGTCGTCCAGGTGCTCGACCACACACCCGAGTTCACGCTGCTGCAGCGCAACCGCACCGCGATCGAGACCTTGGCCCGGACCGAAGCGTTCTACGCCGACCATCAGCAGCTGCACGAACGGGTCGAGAAGGCGCTGGCGAACGCCGGCCACAGCATCGGCGAACGGGTCCGGATGGTGGCCGCGCTGGGAGCGGTCACCGGTTTCGACGACTGGGCGCCGACGTTGCTCATCCAGACCGATGCCGACGAGCTACGGCGTCACCTCAACGCCACGGTCCACGACATCCTCGGCGTCGGTCCGGCGCCCGACTGAACGGCCCCGGGCATCGGGACCGACGGTGGCGGTCAACCACCGGCATCGCCCAACTGGTCGGCCAGCGGCACGAGTGGACGCGCGCCGACGTGGGAGATGACCTCCGAGGCCGCCAGCGAACCGATCGCGGCACACCGGGTGAGCGGCAGGTCGCGCGTGTAGCCGTAGAGGAACCCCGCGGCGTACAGGTCACCCGCGCCGGTCGTGTCGACCACTTCGTCGACCGGATGCGCCGGCACTTCGAACCGCTCACCGCCCGCGAACACGATCGAGCCCGACTCACTGCGCGTGACCGCCCACGTCGCCGGATGCGCCTGCGCCTGGGCGACCGCCGTCTCGAGGTCGTCGGACTCGAACAACGAACACAACTCGTGCTGGTTCGCGAACACCAGGTCGATCCGCTCGTCGATCAACTCGACGAACTCGTCACGGAACCGGTCCACACAGAACGGATCCGACAACGTGAACGCGGTGCGGCGCCCGGCGGCGTGGGCGACGTCGAAGGCCCGCATCAGCGCCTCCTTCGCCGGGGGCGCATCCCACAGGTAGCCCTCCGCGTAGAGCACCTCGGCCGACGCGACCAGGTCGACGTCGACGTCGTCGGCCTCGAGGGTACCGGCGGCACCGAGGTAGGTGCACATGGTGCGCTCGGCGTCGGGCGTGACCATCACCAGGCACCGGGCCGTCGCCGGCCCCTCGGCGGCGACCGTCGTCGACGAGGTGACCCCCACGGCGGTGATGTCGTGGGTGAAGACCTTGCCCAACTGATCCGCGGCCACCTTGCCGATGAACCCGGCCCGGCCACCGAGCGACGCCAGCCCGGCCGCGGTGTTCGCGGCGGACCCACCCGACGCCTCGATCGCGGCCGACAGATCGGCGTACAGCGCATCGGAGGTCGCCAGGTCGACGAGTTCCATCGATCCCTTGACCAGACCGTGGTCGGCGATGAAGGCGTCGGTCGTGCGGGCGAGCACGTCGACGATCGCGCTGCCCATCGCGACGACGTCGAGCGTGGACCCGGGAACTGCCGTGTCGGAGGCCATAGGGCCCCGAAGGCTACCCGCGACCCCGCGTCGCGGCCGACCTACCAGCGGGCGCGGCCGTAGCCGCTCACCGACGACCAGACCCGGTCGACCCGCACCCGCGCCCCGGTGAAGGGCGCGTCGATCATCAGGCCGCCGCCGATGTAGACGCCGACGTGGTACGCGGGGGTGCCGAAGAAGACCAGGTCGCCCGGTTGGGCGTCCTTGGCGTCGACGGGCGTCGCCCAGACCTGTTGGCCCTGGGAGACCCGGGGCATCGACCGCACGCCGGCCGCCTGGAAACCGCGCAGCATCAGCCCCGAACAGTCGTACGCGTTCGGACCGGTGCCACCCCACAGGTACGGTTTGCCGATCTGGGCGACGATGAACTGCAGTGCGGTGGCCGTGCGCGGATCGGCACCGGCGGGCACCACGATCGTCCCGGCAGGGCTCTCCACCGGCGTCGCCCCTTCGGGCAGTTCGACGTCGTCGGGAAGGCGGTCGAGGGTTCCCGGGGCCAGCCCGGGCATCGACGCGATCAGATCCCTGAGCGCGGCGCGGTCGTCGTCGAGCTTCTTCTTCGCGTCGGCGACGGCCTTCTTCGCCGCGCGTTCGTCGGCCCGTGATGCCGCGAGTCGTGCCCGCGCCGCCCGGTCCTCGGCTCGTGCCGCGTCCGCGACGGCCTTGGTCCGGCCACGGGTGTCCCGGGCCTCGGTCACGTGACGGGTCGCGTCCGAGATGGTCACCCGCACGTACGTCCGGTACGGCAGCACCGTGGCCCCGTCGGTCGCCGCCGTATCCGTCGCGGACTCCACGGAGCCGTAGCCGGCGTAGGCGTGCAGTGCCGCGGCCTGCAGGATCGACCGGGTGTTCTCCAGGTGGCGGCGTGCCGCGGCGTCCTTCGAGTTCACCTCGTCGTACCTCGACCGGACCCTCGCCGCCCGGGCGGCCACCTTGCGGGTCGCGGCGATCTGCTTCACATAGGCGACCTTGGCCTTGGCCAGTTTCACGAGGTCGTCGTCGACGGTGAGTGCCGCATGGAACAGTGGATCGTCGGAGGCGGAGGGGATCAGGGGCGCGGGCAGGCTCGAGAAGCCCGAAGAGTCGGCATCGAGCGCGTCGGTGTCGACCGGTGGCAGGGTCGTACCGGGCACCGTCGTGGTCGTCGACGACGTGGTCGTCGTGGATGCGCCCGGTGCGACGGTGGTCGGTGGCGGGGCGGTCGTCGAGGCGGGCGTCGGCGCCGTCGTCGATTCGACCGGGGGTTCGGACGGCGTCGGCGCCGGCGGCGGGTCCGCGCCGGCGGGGACGACGCTCACCAGCGCGACGACGGCCGCGGCGATGACCGTGCCCCCAGATCGCCACAGCGGTCGTCGCAACGTCACGCACTCCTGTCGGCTCCAGGTGCCCCGTCGATCACGAGACACCTGTCACATCGATGACCCGGCAAGGCTAGCAATCGCCACGCGATTCTCAAGTTCGTCACCTGATCGCCACATCCGTAGCCGATGCGTGATCCCCGCTTCGATCCGCCGCCACGAACGGGCGAGCGGTCGGACCTCGGGCGGCCGGCGGTACGATCAGGGCCTTCCGACCCTGTCCGACCAGCATCGAGGAGCCCGTCGTGTCCGACCAGTCCGGCAGTCCCAACCCCCACCGACTGCCCCGCACGGTGGTGCCGGCCAGGTACGACCTGACCCTGGAGCCGGACCTGGATGCAGCGACGTTCGCCGGCACCGTCGACATCGAGGTCGACCTGGTCGAACCGCTCGATCAGATCGTGCTGAACGCCGCCGAGCTGACGGTCACCGAGGCGACCATCGTCTTCCTCGACGGCACCTCACACGAGCTCGACGTCTCCTACGACGCCGAGAACGAACGGGTGAGCCTGTTCGCCGTCGACGAGCCGGCGCCGGCCGGCCCGGCGACCCTGTCACTCGCCTTCGACGGCATCCTCAACGACAAGCTGCGCGGCTTCTACCGCTCGACGTTCACCGACTCGGGCGGGGTCGTCCGCACGCTGGCCACGACCCAGTTCGAATCGACCGACGCTCGCCGGGCATTCCCCTGCTTCGACGAACCCGACTTCAAGGCGATCTTCGCGGTCACCCTGGTGGTGCCCGGCGATCTGCTGGCGATCTCCAACGGCGCCGAGATCGACCGGACCGACGCCGGCGACGGCAAGGTCGCGGTGCGCTTCGCCGACACGATCCAGATGTCGACCTACCTCGTGGCGTTCGTGGTCGGCCCGCTCGAGGCGACCGACGTCGTCGACGTCGACGGCGTGCCGCTGCGTGTCGTGCACCCACTCGGCAAGGGCGCCCTGACCAGCTTCGCGCTCGACATCGGCGCCTCGGCGCTGCGCACCTTCACCGCCTACTACGGCATCGACTACCCCGGCGACAAGGTCGACCTGGTGGCGATCCCCGACTTCGCGTTCGGGGCGATGGAGAACCTCGGGTGCATCACCTTCCGGGAGACCGCCCTGCTGGTCGATCCCGCCGTCGCCACCCAACCCGAACTCGAACGTGTCGCCGACGTGGTCGCCCACGAGCTCGCGCACATGTGGTTCGGCGACCTGGTGACGATGCGCTGGTGGAACGGCATCTGGTTGAACGAGGCGTTCGCCACGTTCATGGAGATGTTCGCGGTCGACCGGTTCCGTCCAGAGTGGCAGCGCTGGTCGACCTTCGCCCTGAGCCGCTCGGCGGCCTTCGACACCGACGCGCTGGCGGCGACCCGACCGATCGAGTACCCGGTCGAATCCCCGGCCGACGCCGAGGGCATGTTCGACATCCTCACCTACGAGAAGGGCGCGTCGGTGCTGCGGATGCTCGAACAGCACCTCGGACCCGACGCATTCAGGGACGGAATCCGGCAGTACCTGTCGACCCACGCCTACGCCAACACCGAGACCGGCGACCTGTGGGACGCGCTGGCCGAGGCCACCGATGCCCCGGTGCGGACCATCGCCGAGAGCTGGATCTTCCAGGGCGGGCATCCGCTCGTCGAGGTCGCCCGCGGCGACGCGCCCGGGCAACTGGTGTTGACCCAGCGGCTCTTCCGCTACCTGCCCACCACGGACACGGCGCGCTGGGTCGTGCCGGTCGGTCTGCGCTGGGCCGATGACGCCGGCGCGGTGCACGAGCTCGACGTCCGGCTGGCCGACGAGACGACGACCGTGTCGCTCGAGGCCGAACCGGTCTGGGTCGTCGCCAACCGGAACGCTGCCGGCTTCTACCGGACCGCGTACGCGCCCGAGCTGCGAGCCGCACTCGCCC
>JBDZVK010000046.1:9007-13040 GCA_040255725.1 Actinomycetota bacterium | reverse complement strand
CTTCGTGCTGATCCTCGCCGTCGCCGGCAACGAGACCACCCGCAACGCGATCAGCCACGGCATGCAGGCGTTCTTCGACAACCCCGAGACCTGGGAGGCCTACAAGGCCGAACGCCCCGAGACCATGCCCGACGAGGTCGTCCGCTACGGCACACCGGTGCAGATGTTCCAGCGCACCGCGCTCGCCGACACCTCCATCGGCGGCCAGGCGATCGCCGAGGGCCAGCGGGTCGGGATGCTGTACGGATCGGCGAACTACGACGAAGACGTCTTCGACGACCCGCACACCTTCGACCCGTTCCGGGACCCGAACCACCACGTCGGGTTCGGCGGTGGTGGCAACCACTTCTGTCCGGGCACACATCTGGCACGCATGGAGATCCGGTTGATCTTCGACGCGATCGCCGACCACGTCCCCGACATCGCCTCGGCGGGCCCGCAACAGCGGCTGCGGTCGGGCTGGTTGAACGGCATCAAGGCGATGCCGGTCACCTACGCCTGAGCCCCAGCACCGGCACCACCCGGACATCGCCCCCATCCCGGCAACGCGGCATCGAAGCGTTGTAGGTTCCTGACTGCTGGTCTTGGGCGACCACGACGCGATGAGCGGGCACGAAGCGGGTGCGACGATGACGACGGGCACAGGCGGATCACACGACCCGGCGGGGCTGCAGCCCACCACCCTGATGTACCTGTTCGCGGTCGAATGGCTGACCAGCGAGATCCAGCGGGCGGCGCTGTCGACCCCGATGGGGCGCGTCGAGCGGGACACCGCGTGTGCGAACTTCGTCAAGTGTGCGTTGCTCCAGCTCGCTGACGAGGGCCTTGTCGAACTCGAACTGGTCAGCGAGGCGACCTCGACAGGCGTGATCGCCTTCGGCGGGGCGTCGAACGTCCGGGTGCATCCCGCGGCCGGACCCGGGGCCCGGCCCGGACTCGAGGGTCGGCTCCTCGCCGCGCTGGCCACCACCCATCCGCCCGAGGGCCGCATCGACGAGTGGATCACCGAGCGGTCAGGCGAACACCCGCACGGTGTCCGCAACATCCTGCGTTCTGCGCAGGTCCTCAGGTCCTACGCGTACCCCTGGGAGTCGATCGTCAACCCGATGTTCACCGAGGTCTTCGAGCGCGGGCTGGTCGCCCGGCGTGGCCGCTTCATCAAGCGCATGACCGTGACCGACGAAGCCCGGGTGGCCGCGCTGCGGCCGGCGTTCGACGAGACGAGGGCCCGGTTCGCCACGCTGAGCGAGCGCGACCGGGTGCTGACCGAGGCCATGGTGCAGGACACGTCGATCTACGTGCGCACCCACCGCGACTCGAGGTGAGCGGCTGAGGCCGATGCGCGACGAGCGCCCGCTCGCCGGATGATCAGGACGACCTACCCCGGGCGATCGCCCAGACGCTCGCCCAGGTGATCCGCGAGCCACGCCGCAACAACACCTGCGAGTAGATCCGCGCGGTGAACTTCCAGATCGCCACGATGGCTAGCGCGAGCAACGCGAGCGCCGCGACGATCTCGACGATCGCTGCCGACCCCGACGCCATGCGCAGCGGCATCAGGATGGGGGCGAACGGCGGGATCACCGACAGGATCCGGGCCGCAGCCGACTCGGGCGAACCGGCGATCACGAACAGCAGGGCATACGCGCCGATGAGCGCGGTGGTCACGGGCGCGGCCGCGCCCGGCGCGTCCTCCTGGCGGCTCACCAGCGCGCCGGCCAGGGCGAAGAGCATCGCGTAGAACGCGAACCCCATGAGATACCAGACGAGCGTCATCGGGACCGCCGTCCAGATCGCACCGGGCAGATCTCGGCCGGCGATCACGAGCGCGACGAGGCCGGCCGCGACCAGCAGTGCGAACTGGGCGACCGCGGCGATGCCGATGCCGAGCACCTTGCCGGCCAGCAGCTCATCGGCACGGATGCGGGCGAGCAGCACCTCGACCACGGCGGTCGACTTCTCCTCGACCACGCCGCTGAGGATCTGCCCACCGAAGATCTGCAACGAGATGAACAACAAGGCGGCGGCCAGCGTGCCGGTCACCACGGCGCTCACATCCGCGCTACCCGGGCGGGTACGCGATTCGGTTGCAAGGGGCTGCACCCGCAGCGCCCGGTCCGCAGCGGCCTCGTCGAGTCCGGCGACGGCCAGGTTCGCACGCAGCGTCGTGACCGTCCACGCCTGACGGACCAGCGCCACCTCGGCAGCATCGACGTCGTCGGTCGTGACCATCCGGCGAGCGCCGGTGTCGACGACGATGTCTGCGTCGCCGTCGTCGAAACGTTGGAGTGCCGCGGCGACGGTGGCGCTCCGGTGCACGCGCACGGTGTGGTCGGCCGCGTGGCCGATCGTGTGCAGCGACGACGCCAGCGCCGTCGCGCCGCTGCCGGTGACCACGACGTCGACCGTCCCGGGCTTCGACGATCCCGCGAGGCGGGCGCCCACGCCGAACGCGAGGATCACCACCACGAACAGGCCGGCGATCACGAAATACGACGGGCGTCGGAGCCGGTCGCGCAGTTCGCGATCGGCGACCAGCCCGATCGTCGACCAACGGGCTCTCACGCGTGCGCCGGGGTGGTGATGGCGGTGAGGAAGATCTCCGAGAGGTCGGGCGGGCGGTACGAGTACGACGCGACCGTGCCGCTCGCCATCGCGTCGGCGAGCAGGTCGCGCACGTCGCGTCGCTCCTCGAGTCGGATCTCGTAGCCGTTCGCGCCGTCGGGGCGGACGTCGACGCCGTCGGGATCCCACGGCGTCGGTTCGGTGAAGGCGACGTGCAGGATGCGGGTGCTGCTGGCGGCCCGCAGCGCGGTCACCTCACCGGTCAACACGACCCGACCGTGGTTCACGACCACGACCGAACTGCACAGCGCTGCGACCAGGTCGAGCTGATGGCTGCTCAACAACACCGCCGCGCCGCGGTCGGCCTCGCCGCGCAGCGTGTCGCTCAACGCGGCCACCGCGACCGGATCGAGTCCCGAGAACGGTTCGTCGAGCAGCAGCAGGTCGGGGGCGGCGGCAAGGGCCATGCCGAGCTGCACCCGCTGCTGATTGCCGCTCGAGAGCGACTGGACCACTTCGGACGCGTAGGCGCCGAGTTCGAGACGCTCGATCCACCGGTCGGCGGCCTCCGATGCGGCGTCGCCGGACAGTCCTGACAGCCGGGTGTAGTAGCGGAGCTGGTCGCGGACCCGCATCCGCGGGTACATGCCACGTTCCGCGGGGAGGTAGCCGATGCGGTGGCGAACCGCCGGGCCGATCGGTTGCCCGTCCCAGGTGATGGCGCCCTGGTCGGTGGTGATCAGCCCCATCACCGCGCGCATCGCCGTGGTCTTGCCGGCACCGTTCGGACCCAGGAAACCGACGATCTGGCCGCGACGCACGCTGAACGACACGTCGTCGAGGGCGCGCACGGTCACATAGTCCTTGGTGATCGCTCCGACTCTGAGCATCGGGTTCGACCCTAACGAGGTCGGCCGGCTTCTCGGGCAGTGGTCAGTCCGGCGGGGCGATCTGCTTGCCGCGCCGGTAGTGCCGAGAGGCCTGGACCTTCATGCTGCGTTTGAACCACACCATGGCCGGGGTGCCG
Organism: Actinomycetota bacterium; assembly: GCA_040255725.1. Classification (GTDB taxonomy): domain Bacteria; phylum Actinomycetota; class Acidimicrobiia; order Acidimicrobiales; family Iamiaceae; genus JAFDWI01. Next base: position 9,448 of record JBDZVK010000046.1, on the reverse strand, counting down.
TCGTCGGGGTCGTCTGCGAGCCCGCCCCGGTAGTGCGCGTGGTAGAAGAGCCGACCGTCGGTGTCGTAGTCGCACACCGCGGGCGAGCCGTCGATCGGGTCCGAGAGCACTCCGCTCTGGAAGTGCTGGACGGTCTTGAGCGCCCCGGTGTGCGGGTGATAGTGGACCACGGCGGGGGAGCCGTCGACGGGATCGTGGAGTTGCCCGAACTGGTAGTGCTCGACGATGGCGATCGACCCGTCGCGGTGATACATGGTGATCGCGGGGGTCTCGGGATCGGGATCGTGCGGAACGCCGTCGCGGTAGTACGACACCGCGGCGATGTCGCCGTTGTCGCGTCTCGTCACGACCGCCTCAGCGGTGCGGGTCCCCTCGCTCATGCCAAGATCTCCTCGTCGATGCTCCCGTTGCCCACGGAAGGTTCCACTCTACCGCCTCCCG
>JBDZVK010000046.1:2004-8907 GCA_040255725.1 Actinomycetota bacterium | reverse complement strand
ACGCGGGGCGACCCCGGTGCCTGGTTCCGCGCCGACCGCTTCACGGAGCAGCTCGGCCAGGGCGAGAGCACGGAGCACCTTGCGAGGCGGCATGACCAGATCAGGAGTCAGTTCTCGATCGTGCGAAAAGCGCCTGCACAATTCGTCGGCCTTGGCTTCGATGGCGGTGCGGATACTCAAGCCATGCACCGCGTCGAACGATCCCGACACGTCGGTGTGGCCGTCGAGCGTCTTGGAAAGGTGCAGCTCATTGTGAGCATACGGATCGGGTTCTGCGCCGTCGGTGTCGGCGTACTCGGCCAGGGCCAGCACGTCGCGCTTCCATTGCTCGAATGTGGACGCTTCGGCAAGGGCGATCATCTCATCCTGCGCCGCGGTCAACACGTCGGTGATCCGGGGATTGTCGGCGTCGCTCAGGCACTTCGCATGGTCGTAGTTCAGCCGCCCGTCGGCGACGGCGTCGTCGACCCGGTCGAAGTGGTGCCGCAACGACCGACCGACCTTCAGCCGGGACCGGATCTGCCCGCGGGCACTCCCGGTTTCCCGGGCCACCCACGACACGGTCTTCATGCCATGCTCACGGTCGGTCACTCCCCGCACGTCGAGCTCCGCGAGCACGTGGGCCTGCGCGGTCTGGGCCAGGCTGATCAATCGTTCCAGGTCGATGGAACCGGCGAGCAGTTCATCGTCGCTGCAGGCGTGCATGTCGACGCCAACGAGGTGCTGTCCCAAGTCGAGAAGCGTGCCGGTTTCGAACATGGCACCATCATAAGAAGGGGGTGGGAGATCGATGAGGTCCGAGCTCCGTATTCGAGCGACTTCCCGAGCATTGTCCATTGGTCCATACGATGGCGCTTTACACCGCGATCAACTGCGACAATGGATCGACCGAAGACGCCCTCGAACACGCCGACAAGGCCCAGGATGCCCGCGAGCAAAACGTCTGTCGTCCACCTACCCTGACGGTATGACCGGACCTTCCGATGCCGAGGCACAGCTCCGGGCAGCGCTGCTCGACGAGCGGCGGCGGACCGCGGAGCGACTGTCGTCGCTGCAACAGAACTTCGAGGAGTTCGTCGCGGGAGCCGACTACGTCAACACCGACGACGAACACGACCCGGAGGGCGCGACCATCGCGTTCGAGCGGGCCCAGGTGATCGCCCTGCGCGACGACGCCGCGGCGACGCTCGCCGCGGTCGACCGGGCGCTCGCCGACCTCGACGCCAGCGTCTACGGCCGGTGCGAGGTCTGTGGTGGCCCGGTCGCCGTCGAACGCCTCCTGGCGCTCCCCGGCGTCAGCACCTGCGTGGGTTGTGCTCGCTGAAACGCCGTCGCCCGCCGTAGCATGGGGAGGACCCGTCAACCGGAGCACCCACCAATTGCCATGTCCGAACCCGCGCTGACCGACACCGCCGAATCCGAGGCCGCGAAGGGTGACCTCGACAACCGCGAGGCCATCAGGTCGATGGTGCACCGCTTCTACGGAAAGGTGCGCATCGACCCGTTGCTCGGGCCGATGTTCAACGACGTGGCGAAGGTCGACTGGCCCGAACACCTCGACAAGCTGACCGCGTTCTGGAGTCGGGCGTTGCTCGGCCAGCCGGGATACGGGGGCAACCCGTTCCGGGCGCACGCCAACATCCACGTCCAACAGTGCTTCACCCGCAACCACTTCGAGCGCTGGTTGCGACTGTTCCACGACACGATCGACGCGGACTGGGCAGGCCCCTACGCCGAGGGCGCCAAGGAGATGGGCCGCCGCGTCGCCGCGGTGCACTCGAACCAGCTGATCGGCGAACGCTTCGAGTTCGACCCGAACCGCCACACGATCCCGCTCGGCATCGCGCTCTAACCAGCCGCCCCTGCGGCTTCGGCCTCGTAGCGCTCGACGCGCGCCTCCAGGCGCCCCACGCTCTCTGCGAGCCCGCCCGGTCGACTCACCGCAAGCCACGCCGTGCGGTACTGCTCGATCAGTTCGGCCATGCGCGACGCGCCTTCCCGAGGATCGAGCCGTTCGCCTCGGGCCCGCGACGCGAGGCGCTGGGCGCCATGGCGGGCCAGGCCGATCGCCACGTCGAGCCCTTCGACCAGATCCGCACCGTCGGCACAGGTGGGACGAGCGGCGGTCAGATCGGCTCGTGCCGCGTCGAGCGTGGCGACCGCCGCGGCGACCGCCGCGGCGTCGGGTTCGCCCGAGGCGAAGATCGTCGGCGAAGGCACCACCGCCTGGAACAGCGGGCTGGCGTTGCCGGCCGTCACGCCGGTCTGCTCGTACACCCCGCCGATGCGCTCGAGCACACCGCCGAACACGCCCGCTGCGTCGTCGACGAGATGGGTGTCGACCACCGCGGCGACGTCGAGGTCCCGGTTGGTCTCCGCGCACCAGGCCATGGCGCCGCCGAACGCGACCGGCGGCAACGACACCGCCGGAGGTTGATGATGCCCATTGTCGCCCCAGTCGGTCACCAGGTAGCCGGTCGCACCGGCGGCCCGGCCGGCGAGCGCCGAGTCGAGCAGGTTGCCGCGGGCGTTGGGCAGGCGTCCGACGAACGACTGCCAGGTCGACGTGCCCGGCACGACCCAGAACGGATGCCCGGCCGCGACGAACGGTTCGAGGATGGTCGCGAAATCGGTCGGGGCGGACGGATCGACGCCGATCCTGGCGAGGATCGCGCGCACCTCGTCGGGAAGCTCGGGGCGGGCGACGTCGGGGGCGTCGTAGTTCCAGACCAGCGGTGTGCACCGACCGGTGGGGAACGTGTCGAGGATCGCGGGGTGGGTGCGGGCCACGTCGCCCCAGAACTGCACCTGCACACCCTCGTCGACGAGGGGGTCGACGATGCGGTGGAGGTGTTCGGCGTAGACCGAGGCGAGTCCGTCGGCCGCGGCCCGAGCGGCGGAGACGCCGTGGCCCAACTCGAAGGTCTCGTCGCAACCGACGTTCGCGGTTCGGCTGGTGACCTGTGCGAGCTGGGCGCGCACCAGCTCCGTGGCGAACGCCGCGTTGTCGGGTGTCGGCGCCAGCACCGACGGCGGCATCCGGAAACCCGGGACGATCTCGAACCCTTCGGGGCACTCGGCGCGTGGCCGGTATTCGGGGTGGGCCAGCCAGCGCTCGAAGTGGCCGAAGGTGTTCTGGTTCACGACCAGTTCGATGCCCACGGTCGCACACCGCCCGTCGAGCCAGGACAGGTCGTCGGGAGTGATCGGCGACGCATCGGCCCACACGAGTTCGTGACCGGGGTGGGCGAACGTGTGCTCGATGTAGAGCTGGAGCTGGTTGTAGCGACAGATCTCGAGGCGCTCCACGAGCCGTTCGAGGGTGGCCCGGGTCGGGACCCGGTCGCGGGAGACGTCCAACATGAAGCCGCGATGCGCGAAGTCGGGATGGTCGGAGATATGGATGCCGGGGAGCGTCCCGTCGTCGCGGCGGAGCTGCGCGAGCGTCGCTTCGCCGTAGCGCCGACCGGCCTCGTCGGCGTACGCGAGGCGCGCCCCGTCGGCGTCGGCGTGGAGGTCGTAACCCTGCTGCGGCAGCGACCGGTCCCGGACCGTCGTGGGTGCCGGAGCGTCCACCGCGAGCGACGGGTCGTACGCCCCGACGGAGCGGGGCCGCGGGAACAGCGGTGGGAGCGGCATCGGTGTCATTGTGGCCGATGTCGAGTGGTTACGCTGCGGGTGGTAGCCGATCAGACCGGGGGAAGCCTGATGCACACCACCACGACGCGCCGAGTGCTCGCGGCGGCGGTCCTCGTCGTCGCGTCGGTGACCATGGGCGTCGGCGACGCGGGCGCCGCAGGCATCACGACCCACCGGTGGATGGCCGAAACAGCCGTCGATCAGGTCACCGACCATGCACTCCAGACCCTGTTGCAACAGAACCTGACCATGCTCCAGACCGGCGCCGGCTTCCCCGACGTCGGCTACGTCGGCGACAACACCTACGGCGAGACGGCGCACTGGCAACGCTTCCACGACCACCTCATCGACGCGATCCGGGCACGGTCCGACTGCGGCGATCTCACCGATCCGTCGGGCCCGTGCGCGCCCCTGATCGCCTTCACGTTCGGCGCGGCCGCGCACGGCATGGGCGACGAGGTCTGGGACTGGCTGTTCGAACCGAACGGTCCCGACCACGACGAGTACTGGACCGGCGTGCCGACCGCGACCGACAGCGGAGCCGAGACCCAGATGGACATCGTCGCGATCGGCCGGTACGGGGTGGCCCGACCCGTGTCGGCGACCGTCCCCGACGAGCCGCTCGTGCTCCAGGCGTTCGTCGATTCGGGCCAATCGGGGGTGACGGCCGACCAGTTCGCACTGGTGCCGAGCCTCCCGTTGCTCTGGGATGTCGAGAAGGGCTGGGCCGACCAGTACCTCACCGATGTGCAGACGGCCATGCCGTGGATGTCGGCGAATCTGGTGAACGCGCCGGGCGGCGTCGACTTCGCCGCGACGGCGATCGCCGGGTACTGGGAATCGTTGTGGGGTCGTCTGCTCGGCGACCAACCGGCGACACGCGTGTCGATCACCTACCCTGCGCCCGGTGAGACCGACGTGCCGGCCACCGGCTGGGATCGGGATTCGTTCCAGCCCGGGTCGTCGCCGGGGCGTGGCGGTGCGCGCAACCGCATCGCGGCCGTGCTCACGTCGGCCAGGCCGTACGTGGGGGCGGGTGGCGGCCTCGCGGTGTCGAACGAGCTTCCCGTCGGCTCGATGACGATCACCGATCTCGCCACCGGCACGCCGGTGCCGTTGAAGGCGGACTATCCGCGCAGCGTGCCGTACGGTTCCGACGCCGGTGAGCACGTGATCGACACGCAACCCGCGGCGAATCTCGCCGCATGCACCTGGTACCGGGTCGACGTGTCGGTCGATGCGTCGGTGCTCGATGCCCGGGGCGAGGCCGTGACCCCGTATTCGTGGCAGTTCCGCACCGAGTGCGACGACCAGACCTCGACGACGACCACGACGACCGCGCCGGCGACCACGACGACCACGACGACGGTGCCGGCGAGCACGACGACGGTGACGAGCGTGACCATGCCGCCGGAGACCTCGACGTCGACGACCGGCGCGCCGACCACGACGGCGGCACCGACGGCCACGGCGGCCGACGCGGCGCCGGCGACGCCGGTCGCCCGTGACCCGCACTACACCGGATAGTCACACCTCGGATGTGACCGATGGCCTAGCCGGTTCCTCCCGAGGGCGATTTAGGCTCGGCGGCGTGTTCCCCACGTTCGCCCCCGATGTGCGCGAACGGTGGGTCCGCAATGCGCCGTTCCTGATCACCGGCGCAGCCGGCATGGTGGCGGGTGGGTTCGTCGCGGCGGTGGCGGGCGCGGTCACCTGGGGGCACGGCGCATGGACGGCGGCGTTCGTGGTGCTCGTCGTCGGGGTGGCCCAGGTCGTGCTCGGCGCCGCGCAGGCCGCTCTGGCGCCGAGGTTGCTCGATCGTGACCGGGTCGGCGTGCAGTTCGCGTTGTGGAACCTCGGTTGCGCCGGGGTGATCGCCGGTACGCAGATCGATTCGCCGATCGTGGTGGCGATCGGCAGTCTGCTCTTCCTCGGTGCGCTCGCCATTTCCGAATCGGCGGTCCGCCACCACAGCGACCTGCGCGGCACGCCGAAGACCTTGTTGACGACCTACCGGGTGTTGCTGGCGATCCTGCTCGTCAGTGTGTGCATCGGGATCATCCTCAGCATCGTCGGCTACTGATCGGCGCTGCCGCGTCTGCGGCGATCGCCGGTCGCATCGCCAGGCACGGTCCGGTTCGGCGGCCGGGCGTTCCTTTCCTGCGAGCCTCGGGCCGCTCGACCCTCCTCGTGCCTGGTTCGCGTCAGAAGCGCATCGAGTCGACCAGGGCGGCCACGAGTCGGTGGTCGCCGTCGACTCCGACCGTGTCGATCGGGCGTCGCCGCCAGAGCGTGAGCAGCAGGTCGTGGGCGGACGCGGCCACCACGACGTCCGCGTCGGCACCGTCCCGTTCCCGGGCGGCGGCGTCGTGCTCGAAGCGCAGGGTCGCCCGCGCTTCGTCGACGTCGGTCGGCACGAACGCGAACGTGTGCCCGACCAGGAGCGGATCGACGGCGCCGCCGATCTGGGCATGGCGCGTCGCCGCGAACACCTCGACCCACTCGGCGATGCCGTCGGCTGCGGCGGTCTTCCCGAGCGGTGCCGGTTCGGGGCCGCCGGCCGCTTCGACGGCGTCGGCCGCGTCGATCCGGTGGACGCTCACCTCGTGGGCCTGCCGTCGGAGCCAGAACCGAACCTGGGTCGGGCCGACGAACGACGCCGCTTCCCGGTCGGGGTCGGCGGCTCCCAGGTGGCCGACCACGGCGTCGAGCGCCTCGCGATAGGCGGGCAGACACGCCGGTCCCCGTGGGAGCGACGGCGCCGCGGCAGCGACCACGTCGGGGTCGGCGTCGGGCGGAGCGGTGAGCAGGCCCGACACCCAGCGGTGGACCTTGCCGACGTGGCGGACCACCCGCTCGACCGTCCAACCGTCCACGCTCGGGACCGGCGCGTCGAGCAGGTCCGCGGGCATCGCGGCGAGTCGGTCGCCCTCGGCCCGGATCGTGCGGAGCCAGAGCTCGCGGGTCGCCACGGTCGATGCCATCGCACGATTCTGCCCCTCCCGACGGGCACCCCGTGAACTCCTCGCCGTCGTGCCCGGCCGTGTTCGTGAACTTGTCGCAGTTGTGGCCGGTATGCGGGAGCAACTGCGACGAGTTCGGTGGTGGTTCGGGATGGGTCGGGCGGTGGGGAGCCGGTCGTGTTCGTGAACTTGTCGCAGTTGTGGCCGGTATGCGGGAGCAACTGCGACAAGTTCCGGAGGGGATGCGGTGCGCCGGGCGGGTTGCCGCTTCGACGGGCCGCTCTGGCAGCATCGCGTCCAT
>JBDZVK010000046.1:0-1904 GCA_040255725.1 Actinomycetota bacterium | reverse complement strand
GGTGCGCCGGGCGGGTTGCCGCTTCGACGGGCCGCTCTGGCAGCATCGCGTCCATGGATCTCCTGGGCCTCGCCCCGATCGTCGACGGCCGCACCAGCTTCGAGCTCACTCCCGCCCTCGTGCGTTTCGACGGGCAACTGTTCGGCGGCACCGGGCTCGCGGTCGTCGTGGCGGCGATGGAAGCGGCGACGGGTCGCGCGGCGCTCTGGGCGACGGTCCAGTTCGTGGGGTCGGCCGCCGAAGGGGAACGGCTCGACGTCGTCGCCGAAGAACTGGCGCACGGCGGGACGACGTCGCAGGTCCGGGTGACCGCCACGGTCGGCGACCGGGTCGTCCTGGCCGGACTCGGCTCCGCGGCCCGTGAGCGCGACGGTGGATTCGCGGCGTCGTTCGGCACGATGCCGACGGTCGCGCCGCCCGACGAGTGCCGTCCACTCACCTTCGGTGCGATGGAACCGACCCCCCAGATGCGGGAGCGCGGGCCGTTCGCGATCGGCGACTTCCGCGCGGCGCCCGGTGCGCACGACTCCCAGTTCGTCTGGGCGCGCCTCGACGGCGTCGACGTCACCCGGGCCCACCTGGCCTACATCGCCGACCTCGTCCCCAGCGCGGTGCTCCGGGCGGCCGGGAGGCTGGGCGGTGGCACGAGCCTCGACAACGCCGTGCGGTTCGGTCCGGCCGTGCCCGTGGACACCGGGTGGGTCCTGCTCGAAAGTGATCCGTACTTCGCCGACAACGGGTTCGTGCACGGCGCGGCCCGGGTGTGGACCGAGGACGGCACGCTGGTCGCCGTGGCCTCGCAATCGGCCGTGGCGCGCATCTTCGACTGACCGGCCTCGACGGGGCCGGGTCGGACCGGTTCCGGATCGGTCGAACAGCACGTCACCGGTGCCGGGTCGAACAGCAGCGGTACGCCGGCACGCCGGTGCGAGCCGCCCGTCGCCGGACCCTGTGCTCGACGCCTTGCATCTGCGCCTCCGTCCGGGCGCGCCGGCGCCACGACGATCCGCACCACCGTGCACGGGGCACACCTGCCCCGACGCGGCATCAGCCGTCGGCGGTGGCGGCGAAGTCGGCCACGTACGCGTCGATCTCCGCGGTGAGCGCCGCCTTGCGCGCCCCGGGCAGGAACGACGACGCAACGCCGGCCTTGGCGACGGCGGCGATGCCGATCTCGTCGAGGTCGAGCAACGCCGCGGCGATCTCGTACTCGTGGCACAGGGTCGTGTTGAAGAAGTGCGGGTCGTCGCTGTTGATCGTCACCACCACCCCGGCCTCGACCAACTCCCGCAGCGGATGGGCCGCGTACGACGCGACGCAGCGGGTCGCGATGTTCGAGGTGGGGCACACCTCGAGCGGAATCCGCTGCTCGGCGAGGTGCGCGACCAGTGCCGGGTCCTGCGTCGCCGACGTTCCGTGCCCGATCCGTTCGGCGCCGAGCGCTTCCAGCGCGTCCCAGATCGTCTGCGGGCCGGTCGACTCGCCCGCGTGGGGCACGCTGTGCAGCCCGGCCGCGCGGGCCCGGTCGAACGCGGGCGCATGGCGCGGTCGGGTCGTGCCGACCTCGGGTCCGCCCAGGCCGAACCCGATCAGGGTGTCGGGGCCGTGTTCGACCGCGAGGCGCGCGGTTTCGGCCGACGCATCAGGGAGCAACTCGGCCGGGATGTCGAAGATCCACCGGATCTCGATGCCGTGGTCGCGTTCGGCCGCGACCCGTCCGTCCTCGATCGCCTCGACGAACGCTTCGATCGGGATCCCGGCGACCACCGAGGTCAGCGGCGTCGCGGTCAGCTCCGCGTAGCGGATCTGCTGGGCCGCCATCTCCGAAGCGACTCCGTAGGTGAGCAGGCGCACGTCCTCGGGGGTGACGATCAGGTTCGTGACGTCGAGGTAGCGCTCGATGA
>JBDZVK010000376.1:0-2440 GCA_040255725.1 Actinomycetota bacterium | reverse complement strand
AGCCGCATCGGCGTCGCCGGCGCACCAACCCGTCCCTGACGCCGACCACGCGAGTGCATCGTGACGCCGAGGAGGCACGTCCATGGGCCGACCGGTGACCGGCGCGTGCCGCGCTCATGCACCGAGGTGCACCACCGCGTCGCCCGACTCAGTGGAAAACGGCGAAGGCGGCGACGATGACCCCGGCGAGTGACACCATCGACCCGAACATCGTCACCGTGAGTTGCCGCATGGCCTGGTGCATCTCGGTACGCAGGGCGGCGAACTGCGCATCGACTCGGGAGAACTTCCGGTCGACGCCGGCGAACTGCGCGTCGATCGCGGCGAATTGCTCGGCCATGTCGGCGCGGACCTGCGCGAGCCCTTCCCGGGTCTCGGCGCGGACCTGCGCGAGCCCTTCGCGGGTCTCGGCCCGCAGGCCGGCCATCTCGATGTGCAACTCGGCGCGCAACGCCGCGACCTGATCCTCGACAGACGCATTCGAGAACTCCTGCAACATCAGATCGGCCTCACGCTCGCCGGCGATTTCCACGAGTCTACGGTGGATCAGACGGCGATGCTCTTCGTTCACGGACATGGCGGCCTCCCGGGCACTGGATCGACTTCGCTGGGAGACCGCCGCGTCCACGGGTCTCGAGGTGCACCGAACATGATGCCCGTCGCCTGTGACATCGACGACGAGAACGGCTACGCCCGAACTGGCGCAATGGTCCGGACGCGCCACTCGCTCGATGGTCACGATACGCCGTCGGCTCTGACCGGCCCGAGCGCGCCGTCGACGGCGCGAACCTGAGTGGTCCCGACGCCTGGTACCGTGACCGGATGGGCAAGGCAACCGGCAGCGACGCGCGGCCAAGGCGAAAAAGCGCGACAAGGCCCGCGCGCAGCAACGCGCCCGGAGGCAAGAGTCGGGCCGATCGTCGTCGTACGGCACCGACGAATGGGATGTGCCCCGGCCGCGGCTCACCCAGGCGGAGATCGCGCGGAACCTGATCGCGTTCGTCTCGATGGGCCATTCGGTCGAACGCCACCCCGGGGACCGGACCGCGGTGCAACGCCTGCGCTCACTGGCCGACCGAACGGTCGACCGGGCCGTCGAAGACATGCTGCTCGAACAGATCCCGAACATCTGGGAAGGCGGCTGGCAGCCTTCCGAGCTCCACCGCCAGGCCAAACGGTCGACGTCGAGCGCCGCGGCGGCCCGCCTGGTCGCGACGTCGATCGCAGCCGACCACCTCGATCGGCCGGAGGTGTCGCTCGACCCCCGTTGGCGGGATCAGATCACCGCGCTCGAACTCCCGTCGGTACATGATCGGCACGGCTGGTTCGCCCGATGGGTGGCCGAAGAGGCGCTGGACCGTGACGACGCCTTGGACAAGATGCTCGACGCGGTGGTGAGCGTCAGCTCGATGACGATCCTCAAACCGCTCCTGCCGCTGCCCGGCATCGACGGTGGTCCTCCCCGACCCGTCGCGCTCGCCGGCACCTACGAGGCAACGTCGGCGTCCGATCCGGTTCTGGAACGGGTGCGGGGACTGCTCGCCAAAGCGGAGTCCACGACCTTCGACGCCGAAGCCGAGGCCTTCACCGTGAAGGCACAGGAGCTGATCACCCGTCACGCCATCGACACGGCGCTCTTGCAGGCAGGCGCACGTGGCGACGAGCGACCGGTGATGATCCGCGTGCCGATCGATCCGCCGTATGCGGACGGCAAGACGCTGCTGTTGCAGGTGGTCGCCGCAGCGAGCCGCTGCCGGGTCGTGTCGCATTCCTACGTCGAGTTGGCGACCATCGTCGGGTTTCCCGACGATGTGGCGGCCACCGAGATGCTGTTCACGTCGTTGCTGGTGCAGGCCCAGGCGGCGCTCGCCGAAGCCGCGAAAGGTTCTGCTCCGAGGAGCCGTGAACGCCGCCCGGGCTTTCGTTCGGCGTTCTTCCTTTCCTTTGCCGATCGGATCGGCGACCGGTTGGACGAGATCAACGAGCATCTCATCGGCGAGGCGGACGCCGCGGCAGCCGCCACCGGCGACCCCTCGGCGCTCCCGATCCTGCGAGCCCGCGAGGCCCGGGTCGACGATCTGCTCGACGAGGAATTCGGCGAGCTGGCGTCACTCCCGGTGCGTCGCGGCAGCGATCCGGCCGGTTGGGGTCGTGGTCGCCTCGCCGCCGACCAGGCCCAACTCGACTTCGGCGATCTGAAAGGCACCGCGGGCGGACAGACCCCTCCGTCGAACTCCACCGGTGGCGACGCCCGACCGTCCGCGTTGCCCCCGGGGTGATCGGCTGAAATTTGCAGCAATGTGCCGCTCACAGCGGCCGAACTCTGCAAATTTCACCGGCGGCAGCCGGGGATGCCGGCGAGCGTTCAGGCAGCCAACGCGGTGGCGGCGGTGCCCATGAGGTCGCGGAAGTTGTCGCAGTAGAAGCGGCGGCGCACCGA
>JBDZVK010000375.1:0-2443 GCA_040255725.1 Actinomycetota bacterium | reverse complement strand
GCGGCGTTCCTGCGCTGGCGGCGCACCGACCCCGAAGCTGTCGACGACGACGCCCGCGACAAGGTCGCCGCCGCACTCGACGAGTTGCACCGCGGCCCCGACGGAGCCCGGACGCCGTGACCGAGGACGATCGGCAACCGGAACGGCGCCCGAGCGCCGTCGACCTCGACGAGCTCGCCGCGCTCGAGGAGCAACGGACGTTCCTGTTGACCTCGCTGGACGACCTCGACCGCGAACACGCGGCCGGTGACCTCGACGACGACGACCATGCGACGTTGCGCGCCGACTACACCGCGCGTGCCGCACGGGTCATCGAGGCGATCGAGAACCGCCAGGAACTCATCGACGCCACCGACCCGGGAAATCGCGTGCTCCGCCGCCTCCTCGCGGTCGTCGCGGTGCTCGCCGTGGCCGCGGTCGCCGGGATCGTCGTGACCACCACGTCGGGAAGCAAGCGCCAGAGTGCCGACACCCCCGGATCGTCGACCCCGTCGAAGGCCACCCAGGCCTGTATCGACAAGATGGGCACCACGTTCGGTTCTGCGACCTCCAGCGGCTCGGACTTCGCGTCGAACGCGGTCGCGACCCTCGAGTGCTTCACCGCCCGGATCGCCGACCAGCCCGACGACGCGGTCGCCTACACCTACCGGGGCCGCACCGAGGCGCTGCTGGCCCAGCAGCTCGAAGGGGTCGCCAGCGCGGACGACGTCGCCAACTTCGCGCGACGCGCCCACGCGGACCTCACCAAGGCGCTCCAGCTCGCCCCGGACCTGCCCGACGCGTTGGCGTTCGCGGCGATCGCCGCGGTGCAGGAGGGCGACGTCGCCTCGGCTCGGAAGTACCTGAACCGGATCGACTCGCTCCAACTCCCCGGCAACAACCCGATACTGCCGATCATCGACAACGTCGTGCGCCCCGCGGTGGCCGCGGCGTCGAGCCCGACCACGACGGCGGTCACCGGGCCGTCGGCACCGCCCACCTCCGGCCCGGCCGGTTCGGCGGGCTGACCGGCGCCGCGCACGCCGTTCACGCCAACGAGCGCAGCCCCGTCACGACCTCGGCGACCGCGTCGGCGGTGCGGGTGAGGTCGTCGTCGGTCGTCGTCCACCCCACCGACAGGCGCAACGACCGCTCCGCGTCGACCCCCATCGCGGCGAGCACCGGCGACGGCTCGAGCGCCTCGGTGGCACACGACGAGCCCGAGTGGACGGCGACGCCCCGCTGGTCGAGCCCGAGCAGCACCGCCTGGGGTTCGACGCCGGCGACGCCCACGCAAAGGATGTGCGGCGCCCGATCGTCCGGGTCGCCCAGCCGGGCGATCCCACCGGGGCCGTCCGGACCGCACAGCGCGTCGGCGAGCGCGTCGATCCGGCGCGCGTCGCGGGCTGCCTCGTCGGCCCGGGTCCCGGGCTCGGCCAGCACCTCGGCGACCGCTCCCATGCCGACCAGCGACGGGACGGCCTCGAGCCCGGCACGGCGGGCGCGTTCCTGGTCGCCGCCGACGAGCAACGGCTCCAGGCGCACCCCGCGTCGCACGACGAGCGCGCCGGTGCCCAGCGGCGCCCCGAACTTCGCACCCGACAACGACAACAGATCCGCGCCGAGTTCGTCGAAGTCGATCGGGTCGCGCCCCACGCCCTGCGCGGCGTCGACGTGGCACAGCACGCCCGCCGCCCGGCACCGCGCGACGACCTCGGCGACGGGTTGGCGGGTGCCGACCTCGTGGTTGGCCCACTGCACGTGCACGATCGCCGGGTCGGCGGCGAGCGCGGCGTCGAGATCGTCGAGGCGGACCCGTCCGACGGCGTCCACCCCCAGTTCGATCGTCGGTCCCCAGCGGGCGGCGCCGAGCCGGACTGCCGAGTGCTCCACGGGGCTGATCACCTGGGCGCCGGCATGGCGCCGCGACGCCCCCCAACACACCGCCGCGATCGCCTCGGACGCCGACGAGGTGAACACCACCGAACGGCTCTTGGCCCCCACGAGCGCCGCCACCCGCGAGCGGGCCTGCTCGAGGGCGTGACGTGCCGCCATGCCCTCGGCGTGGATCCGTCCCGGGTCGGCACCGGCCGTCGCCAACGCCTCGACGAGCGCGACGCGGCCCTCGGTTCGTAGCGGCACGCACGAGGCGTGGTCGAGGTAGGTGCGGGTCATCGCCACGCCCTCAGCCGGTGACGCCCGGGGCGATCGTCACCGGGGCCGTCGTCGAGGTGACCGGGACGACATCGCAGTGGGCCGCGGCCCAGGTGTCCAGGCGCTTCTGCTGGGCGCTCAACTTGCCGGCGTCGATGCGGTAGCCGATGAGCGCCCGGTCCGCGGCCTTGCGGCCCTCCGCGTCGTCGAGGTCCTGGCGCAGCGTGTGCAACGGGGCGATCACCGCGTCCACCGTGTCGGCGATGGCCTCGGGAGCGACGTCGGCGGCATCGGCGGCCGCGTCGTCGAT
>JBDZVK010000045.1:0-13116 GCA_040255725.1 Actinomycetota bacterium | reverse complement strand
CACCGGGCGGGTCCTGTCGGGTACCGAGGCGTTGCTCGCGTTCGTCCGTCTCGTCGCCGACAACATGGACGGCACGTCGATCGCGGTGCCGGTCTCGGTGACCCGCCAGGTGATCGCCGCGGCAGACCACGGCGGCGCCTCGGTCCGCTGGACCCAGACGTCGATCGGGGCGCTCATGGACGCCGCACTCGAATCCGACGTCGGGTTCGTCGGCGACGCATCCGGCGGGTTCATGCTCCCCGGATTCCTGCCCGCGTTCGATGCGGCGGCCGCCCTGGTGAAGCTCCTGGAGCTGCTCGCCCGCGCGGACACGTCACTGGCCGACGTGGTCGCCGGGCTCCCTCGGCCCCATGTCGTGCACTCCACGATCGTGACCCCCTGGGACCGCAAGGGCATGGTCATGCGGACGCTGGTGGAACAGACCCAGGATCTCGACGTCGATCTGATCGACGGGGTGAAGGTCTGGCACGGCGACGCGTGGGTGCTCGCGATCCCGGACGTGACCGATCCGATCACGCATCTGTGGGCCGAGGCCGACGACGAGCGGTCGGCCACACAGCTCCTCGACGAGTACGCGAGGCGCATCACCGAACTCGTGCGATGAGGCGCCCGCGGGCGCTCGCGACCCGTGCCCACGGGCCCGGTTCGGCGCGATAGGTTGGAGGGCCATGGACGTGCCCGAGAACCTGCGTTATTCGACCGATCACGAGTGGGCGGAACTCACCGACGGGGAGCTCCGGGTCGGCATCACCGACTACGCGAGGGACGCGCTCGGCGACGTCGTGTTCGTCTCGCTTCCCGAGGTCGGACTCGACCTCGAAGCGGGTGCGGTCGCCGGTGAGGTCGAGTCGACGAAGGCCGTCTCGGAGATCTACGCGCCCGTCGGCGGACGGGTCGTCGCGGTGAACGAGGCGCTGGTGGAGAACCCCGAGATCCTGAACGACGACCCCTACGGTGACGGCTGGCTGTTCCGGCTCGAACCTGCCGACACCGGAGCGTTCGACCAGATGCTCGACGCGGCGGCGTACCGCGCCCACACCGGCGACTGATCGCAAGCGGACTGAGTCGTGTACTGCAACAACTGTGGTCACCAGAATCCACTCGGTTCGAACTTCTGCTCGTCGTGCGGCGCCGTGTTGAACCCGACCGGCGACGACCCGGCGACCGTCACCTTCCAACTCGAGACGGTCACCGGTGCCGAGGAGGTCGAGGTCGAACTCGACGACCTCGCCGTCAACGGGGTCATGGTCGTCACCCGTGGTCCCAACGCAGGGTCGCGATACACCCTCGATGCACCCTTCATGACCGCCGGTCGTCACCCCGACAGCGACATCTTCCTCGACGACGTCACCGTTTCGCGCAACCACGTCGAGTTGATCCGGCAACCGTCGGGGGCCTACGTGGTGCGCGACGTCGGTTCGCTGAACGGCACCTACCTCAACCGGGAACGCATCGAGGAAGCACCACTGCACAACAGCGACGAACTGCAGATCGGGAAGTTCAAGCTGGTCTATCTCGAGGGCGGGGAGAATCAGTGACCACGAGAACCCATCTGTCGATCGGCGAGGTGCTGAGCCTGTTGACCGACGACTTCCCGGATCTCACGATCACCAAGATCCGCTTTCTCGAGAGTCAGGGCCTGATCAATCCGGAACGGACGGCCTCGGGCTACCGGAAGTTCTACGACTTCGACATCGAGCGGCTCCGGTGGATTCTTCGCCAACAGCGTGAGAACTTTCTGCCGTTGAAGGTGATCAAGGACCGCCTCGACCGGTCCGAGGGCAAGCTCCCGGCCGATGACGATGCACCGGCCACGGGGCACGGGCCGGCCCAGGTCGAGCTCGATCTCGCCCGCGATCCGGGCAGCGCCGATCCACCTCCGGTGTGGATGGCCGATCACGCCAAGGCGAGCCCCCGGAACAGCAACCCGTCAGGCGGACCGGGCACGGCGAACGCCGGGAGCGACCCTGGCCCTGAGCCTCAGGTGGAGGCCCCGGTGCCCGCCGGAGAGCCGGAGGCTCGAGTGGAGGTGGAGACTTCGGACCGACCGAAGACCGAGGCGAAGCCCAAGAGCACGACGAAGCCGAAGCCCAAGGGATCACCGAAGACCGATCAGGCCGATGGCAACGACCCGGCAGCTCCCGACACCCGACCTCGATCGGAGCCCTCCATGTCGGCACCCCCGAAATCCCCGGCCGCCACCGGCGCGGCACCCGAGCCCGAACCGAGCTCCGGCTCCGACGTCAGCGACGTCTCGTTGACGCGATCCGAACTGCTCGACGCCGCGCACCTCGACGACCGGCAGCTCACCTCGTTGGAGTCGTTCGGGATCGTCGTCGCCGCCGACGACCTCGACGACCCGTCGTACGGGGCAGAGGCGCTGGTGTGTGCCCGCCAGGCCAAGATCTTCCTCGACCTCGGCGTGGAACCCCGGCATCTCCGGGCGTTCAAGGTGGCGGCCGATCGCGAAGCCGGCCTGTACGAGCAGCTCGTCCTGCCGCTGCTGCGCCAGCGCAACCCCGCCGCCCGCTCGGAGGCCACCCAGATCGTCCGCCGGCTGACCGCGGCCGGCGCCACCCTGCACGCCGCGCTGCTCCAACAGTCGATGCGCGGCCCGATGCGGACCCGCCGCTGACGGCGGACGGGCCCTCCGGCGGAAGACCCGGATCGACGCCACTAGAATCGCCCGCATGATCGATCTCGAGCTGATCGGGTTGCGGGTGGAGCCACCCGCGAACACCCCGATCGTGCTCCTGCGTGAGATCACCGGCCAGGGTCGGATCCTTCCCATCTTCATCGGCGGCGCGGAAGCGACCGCGATCGCCTTCGTCCTCGAAGGCGTCACGACCCCAAGGCCGCTCACCCACGATCTGTTCCGCGACGTCCTCGAAGCGTTGGACGCCCAGCTCGCGAGGCTCGTGTTGACGGGGCTCCGTGACGGGACGTTCTTCGCCGAGTTGGAACTCTCGACGCCGTCGGGGTCGCGGACCGTGTCGTGTCGGCCGTCCGACGGGATCGCTCTCGCCCTGCGGACCTCGTCACCGATCGTGGCGACCGAGGAGCTGCTCGACGAGGCCGGACAGACCCCGATCATCGAAGACGCCGAGACCGGCGAGTCGGCCGACGAGGTCGTCGAGCAGTTCAAGGACTTCATCGAGCACGTCGATCCCGAGGACTTCGCCTCCTGAGACCACCCCCTCACCTGGGCCGCCGCGTCCCGGGTGCCCGACACATTGACAGCATGCGTCGATCGGCCCTACGTTGGCCTGTCCTACGGCCGTAATTTCACGGGTGTGGTACATCGATGAACGGGAGCGACGGTGGAGACACATCCGAAGGACGATCGAGCGGGCGACCCGCAGGGATTCAGCGGACGCCAGAGTGCCGAGATCGTCGGCATCACCTACCGGCAACTCGACTACTGGGCGCGCACCGACCTGGTCCGGCCGAGCCTCACCGACGCCACCGGCAGCGGCTCGCGTCGACGGTATTCCTACCGTGACCTGCTCGAACTCAAGATCATCAAACGACTCCTCGATGCGGGAATCTCGTTGCCCGCCGTGCGCGGTGCCTTCGGGTACCTGCGCGACCAGCTCGACACCGACGTCGCGAGCGCCCATCTGGTGCTCTCGGGATCGTCCGCGGTGCTCGTGCGCGACGGCGAGGAACTCATCGACGTCGTGAACCGCTTCAAGGGACAGGGCGTGCTGAACCTGCTCGCCCTGTCCGACGTGCAGACCGAGGTCGACGCCGCGGTCCACGACCTCGTGCCGCAGGTCGTGACGATCCCCGACCCGGGGGACGCCGCCACACCGCTCGCCCGATGAGCCTGCACACCTCGCCGCTCGACGCCGTCCACCGTCGGGCAGGGGCCAAGATGGTCCCCTTCGGTGGCTGGGACATGCCGCTGCACTATGCCGACGGCACGTTGGCCGAGCACCGCGCCTGCCGGTCGGACGCGGTCGTGTTCGACGTGAGCCACCTGGGGGCGGTCCTCGTCGACGGCGACGACGCCTTCGACCGGCTCCAGCGCACCCTCACCAACGACCTGGGAAAGATCGGCCCCGGTCGGGCCCAGTACACCCACCTGCTCGACGAGTCCGATGCGTCGGTGACCGACGACATCATCGTGTGGTGGACCGAACCCGACTCGTTCGTCGTGATGCCCAACGCGTCGAACACCGAAGGTGTGCTCGCCGCGCTGGGGACACCCGGTCGCGACGTGACCACCGAACGGGTGATGCTCGCGTTGCAGGGCCCGACCGCGCGCCGACGACTCGAAGCCGTCGCTCCCGACGCCGCAGCCGTCGGCCGCTTCCGGGTCACCGAGTTCACCTGGCGCGGCCACGCCTGCACGGCCGCGGGCACCGGCTACACGGGCGAGGACGGGCTCGAGATCGCCGCACCCGTCGAGGCGGCCGAGGAGCTGTGGAGCGCCGTGGTCGACAACGGGTTCGTGCCGGCCGGGCTCGGGGCACGGGACACCCTGCGACTCGAGGCCGGACTGCCACTGCACGGCCACGAGCTCGGTCCCGGCATCACGCCGCTGCAGGCCGGACTCGGCTGGGTCGTGAGCTGGACCAAGGGCGACTTCCGGGGACGCGCGGCGCTCGAGGCCGAACGTGAATCCGGGGTGGCCCGGCACCTCGTCGGCATCAGGGTGCAGGGGCGACGCCCACCCCGCGCCGGCCAGTACGTGTCGGTGGAGGGACGGGTCGTCGGGCAGGCCACCAGCGGCAACTTCTCACCGTCGTTGCAGACCGGGATCGCCTTCGCGCTCGTCGAGCCCGGCATCGTCGAAGGCACCGCGGTGGGCATCGTGACCAACCGTGACCACCTCGACGGGGAAGTGGTGTCGCTCCCGTTCCTGCCGCTGCCCTCGTCGGCCTGATCCCGTTGCCCTGACCCGGCCTCGACGACGCCTCAGTGCTCGTAGGCCTCCATCGGGGGGCACGAGCACACCAGGTTGCGGTCGCCGTAGACGCCGTCGATGCGCCGCGCCGGCGGGAAGTACTTGTCGGTCCGCACCCGGCCGGAGGGGTAGGCCGCCTCGAAGGGGGAGTAGGGGTGGTCCCAGGCCCCCAGCAGCATCGCCGCGGTGTGGGGGGCGTTGACGAGGGGGTTGTCGTCGGCGGGCCAGTCTCCGGCGCCCACCCGGTCGATCTCGGCCCGGATGGCGAGCATCGCGTCACAGAAGCGGTCGAGCTCGACCAGGTCCTCGGACTCGGTGGGTTCGACCATCAGGGTTCCCGCCACGGGGAAGCTCATCGTCGGAGCGTGGAAGCCGTGGTCGATCAGACGCTTGGCGACATCGTCGACGGTGACGCCCGTCGTCTTGGTGAGCGGACGCAGGTCGAGGATGCACTCGTGGGCGACCCGGCCGGTCTCGCCGACGTAGAGCACCGGGAAGGCCGCTCCGAGCCGCTGGGCGACGTAGTTCGCGTTCAGCACGGCGACCTTCGAGGCCTCGGTGAGGCCCTCGGGGCCCATCATCTGCAGGTACATCCACGGAATGGGCAGGATCCCCGCGGAGCCGGCCGGCGCAGCCGAGACCGGGCCGATCCCCGTGGCGGGCCCCGCGGCGGCGTCGGCGGGATGGTTCGGCAGGAACGGCGCCAGGTGCGCGGCGACCGCCACCGGCCCGATGCCGGGCCCACCTCCACCGTGGGGGATGCAGAACGTCTTGTGGAGGTTGAGGTGCGACACGTCGGCCCCGAACGCCCCGGGACGGGCGAGGCCGACCATGGCGTTCAGGTTCGCGCCGTCGAGGTAGACCTGACCGCCCGCCTCGTGGACGAGGTCGCAGATGTCGACGACGGCCTCCTCGAACACCCCGTGGGTCGACGGGTAGGTGATCATCAGCGCGGCGAGTGCGCCGCCGTGCTCGGCGATCCTGGCGCGCAGGTCGTCGACGTCGACGTTGCCGTGGTCGTCGCAGGCCACGACGACCACACGCATCCCGGCCATGGTGGCGCTGGCGGCATTGGTGCCGTGCGCGGAAGACGGGATCAGACACACGTCGCGCCCGACCTCACCGCGGGACCGGTGCCAGGCACGCACGGCCAGGAGCCCGGCGAGCTCCCCCTGGGAACCGGCATTGGGTTGCAGCGACACCGCCGCGTACCCGGTGATCTCGCACAGCGCGTGCTCGAGGTCGGCGATCATGCGGGCGTAGCCGGTCCGGTGGCGGGCCGGCGCGAACGGATGGACGTCCGCGAAGGCGGGCCACGAGATCGGTTCCATCTCGGCGGCCGCGTTCAGCTTCATCGTGCACGACCCCAACGGGATCATCGTGCGATCGAGCGCCAGATCGGCGTCGGCGAGTCGGCGCAGGTACCGCATCATCGACGTCTCCGAACGATGCGCCCCGAACACCTCGGCGGTGCAGAACGGTGACGTCCGCCCGCCGGCGGCGCCGAGTCGATCGCTGTCGGGGTCGGACGAACCCGGGCGGGCCGTCACGCCGAATGCGTCGAGCACCGTGGTGAGATCGTCGCCGGTGGTGGTCTCGTCACAGGCGATGCCGACGTGGTCGTCGTCGACGAGTCGCAGGTCGACGCCGTGGGTCTCGGCGGCGGCGACGACGGCCGCGGCCCGACCGGGCACGTGCGCGGTGACCGTGTCGAAGAACGCCTCGGCGGTGAGACCGACCCCGGCGGACTCGAGTGCCGTGGCCAACGTTCGGGCAGCGCCGTGGATCCGTCGGGCGATGCGGGTGAGCCCGTCGGGGCCGTGGTACACGGCATAGGCACCGGCGATCACGGCGAGCAGGACCTGCGCGGTGCAGATGTTGGACGTGGCCCGCTCACGGCGGATGTGCTGTTCGCGGGTCTGCAGGGCGAGCCGGTGCGCCGGGGCCCCGGCCGCGTCGACCGAGGTCCCGACGATGCGCCCGGGAAGGGACCGTTCAAGGCCCGTGCGCACCGCCATGAATGCAGCGTGGGGGCCGCCGTTGCCCATCGGCACGCCGAAGCGTTGCGACGATCCGACGGCGACGTCGGCGCCCCACTCTCCGGGCGGTACGACCAGGGTGCAGGCGAAAAGGTCGGTGGTCGCGGTGACCAGCCCGCCGCGTTCGTGCACCGTGTCGGCGAGCGACCGCAGGTGCGCCGTCGACGCCAGGCGACCGCTGGAGCCCGGTTGGGAGATCATGATCCCGAAGGGTGCGGCGTCACCGATGCCGTCGTCGACCGAGAACGTCTCGATGCGCAGCCCCAGCGGTTCGGCTCGGGTCGCGAGCACTGCGAGGGTCTGGGGATGGGTGTCGGCGTCGACGAGAAAGGGGGCCGACGCTTCGTTCTTCGACATGCGCCGGGCGAGGGTCATCGCCTCGGCGACCGCGGTGGCCTCGTCCAGCAGCGACGCGTTCGCGAGGTCCAACGCGCACAGGTCGGCGACCATCGTCTGGTAGTTCAACAGGGCTTCCAGTCGCCCCTGTGAGATCTCGGGCTGGTACGGCGTGTACGCGGTGTACCAGGCGGGATTCTCGAGGATGTTGCGGCGCAGCACCGGGGGAGTGACGGTGCCGTGGTAGCCCAGGCCGATCATCGAGCGCCGGGGCGAGTTCTGTGCCGCGAGGTCCCGCAGCCGTTCGGCCGCGGCCTGCTCGGACAGACCGGCGGGGAGATCGAGGGGGGTGGTGGAGCGGATGCGGGCAGGAACGACCTCGTCGATCAGCGCGTCGAGGCTCTCGACGCCGAGCGTGGCCAGCATCTCGGCCTGGTCGGACCCGTCCGGGCCGATGTGGCGGCGCGGGAACGAATCGCCGGCGGCGGGCGCCGTTGGACGGGTGACGGAAGGGAAGTCTGCAACCATGTCGGTTCACCGTTCATGAGTGGGCATCGCGTGCGGAAGAACGCCGGATTCGGGCCTCACGTCTGTCACGGAACCTGAGAGCTTCACACGACCGGGCGACTGCCCGGGACGCGCTTGCACCGTCGGTGGATCGGCGTTCCCGCCCGGGGGAGGGAGCGTCGATCGCTTTCCAGAGGTGCCTCGGCCGTGCGGTTCGGGTGCCTGAGAGTTTCGGCGAGGTCTTGCTCCTTCGGCGCACCGCGAACGGTGCTCTCCCACACGGTGTCGTCAGCGTCGATCAGGCTAGCTGACGGGCGAGCGCGCCCGAATCGAAGTAGGCGCGCACCCCGACCAGTCCACCGTCCCGGAACAGGAAGAAGCACGCGGTCCGCACCCGGAAGCGGCGGCCGGCGGCTGCCAGGTCGGGGTCGGGACCGCGGTAGACACCACTGAGCCACAGCTCGGCGGACACCACCGAGGGCGAATGCCAGAAACTGATCACCTCGGTGGCCAGGTCGGGAAAGGCGTGCGAGCGTTCGACGAGGTAGGTACGGACCTCGTCGGTGCCGTCGTAGACCCGACCGCTGCCGACCAGTTCGTAGCGCGGATGGCTGAAGGTCGCCAGGATCCGGTCGGGGTCGCCGGAGCGTTCGGCCTCGAGGTGCCGCAACAGCACCTGTTCGCGTTCGGCGGTGACGGACTCGGAATCCCCGGACATCGGCCTCAGACTAGTGCCGGGGAACAGGTGCCCGGTGTGGCCGGAGCCCGCGCTCTACTCGCCGTCGGTCAGGTGGCAGACTGAACGGAACCATCCGGGAGTGCCATGCCGACAGCGAATCGTGGAGCCGACGCGTCACATCGAACGCTCATCGTCGCGCCCACGGGCGAGGAGGGATTCTGGCCCGTGGACTCGCTCTGGCGGGCGGTCGTGGTGGTCAGCGGCGAACTGCGCTCTCCGGAGTGGATGCTGCGCCAGGTCAAGGCGGTACCGCTGTCGTCCCGCGGCGAGCGGGCGCTGCTCGAGGCGGCCCGGAACGACGACGGCCGGACGATTCTCGCACGGGCCTCGGAACCGGGGGAGCACCGTGTGGCGGCAGCGGTCATCGCGGCGCTCCGTCTGGTGAAGGATCACCCCGACCGGGCGCTGCGGTTTCTCGGCTGGATCGCCCAGGGGCCGAACGATCCGGGCGACCTCCGCTTTCTCAGGCGGTATCTCCCCGGCCTGCACGTGCTGGTCAGGCTCGACGCCGACGTGGGCGCGGCGGTGGCACTCGGCCACACGGCATTGGGGCTGCTGGCCGGTGAGTTGCTGCGCGACAGCGGTGATCCGGCCCGGGCCGACCAGCTGCTCGGATCGCTCGCTCCGGGCGCGGCCGTCGCCGCCGCCCGGACGGCGCTCCGGATCGCCGCGGGCGACTTCGCGACCGCGCACTCCCTGGCCGAGAACCGACCCGCGGACGACGACTGCGGCATGGTGCTCAGGATCCTCGATGCCCGGGCCCGGGTCGCCGAAGGAGACCCGAACGCGGCCCTGGCCGAGTTGAACGCGCTGCTCCAGGGACGCGTCGTCGCCGGTCCGGTCGAACGACTGGCACGCGGGGTCCGCGGGCAGGCGCTGCGGGCCACCGGGCGTGACACCGAGGCCGACCTGATCGACGACGATTTCGTGACCGGGAGGAAGCGCCGCGCGGCGGAGGTCGAGGCGGTGACGCCGCCGACGGCGCCGTTGTTCGGTCGGTCGTTCACCGACGCCCTCGACGACGCGTGGGCGCGCGTGCGGCGCCAACCGCTCCAGAAGCCGGTCGAGCCGCTCGACGACCGCGCCCGGATCGAGGCCCGCTGTGAGGAGGCGATCGCCCTGATCGCGGCCGGGCATCTCGAGAGCGCGGAGGGAACGTTGCTCGCGGCGATGGACCAGGTCGACGCGTGGGTGGACGAGGGCGGCGAGGTCGTCGAGGACTTCTTCGTCCTGCTCGCCGGCCTCTTCGACTCTCAGCAGTTGACGATCGAGGAGGTCGCCACGCTCGACCGTCTGCGCGCCGCCCACGGCCGCGCGGGGAGCGCACTGTCCGACGAGGTGGCCGGGCGACTCCGCGAGACCGAGGCGTTGCTCGAAACGCTGCGCTGAGACGTCCCGCTCTCTACTTTACAGAACGGCTCTTATAGGCGTTTCACTCGGACGGATCCCGAATCTCCGTCGACCGGCCGCTCGTGCGTCCGTCGCCCGCCCGGGCTCACGAAGCGTGGCCCGGGTCGCACGCTCCGAGGGCATTTGCGTCGGGTACTCGCACAAGATCCGAGTTTTGGGTACGCTCGGCGCCCATGGGGAAACACATCATCCGAAGCGTCGCCGTGCTGGCCGTCCTGACGTTCGGTGTCGCTGCGTGCGGCAACGGCGACAATGCGAAAGGCGGCAAGTCGGGCGACAACGACCGGGCCGAGCAGCCGGGCAACCTCTTTCCGGCCGAGTCGGTCAACAAGGCCGTCCACGAGGGCACGCCCGTACGCGGCGGCACGTTGACCTACGGGCTCGAGAGTGACGTGCTGAACGTGTCACCCAACCAGAACGTCGTGCAGCCCGCCGACGTCCAGATGGCGACTGCGGTGTTCGACGCGCTCATCAGCTTCGACGACAAAGGCCTGCCGATCACCGACAACACCGACCACGAGGCGAACCAGCTCGCCGACGAGCTCACCCATTCGGCCGACCTGAAGACCTGGACGCTCACCCTGCGCAAGGGTGTGAAGTTCTCGAACGGCGTCCCGCTCACCGCCCAGCAGGTCGTCGACAGCACCAACTGGGTGAAGGACTCGGGCACCTGCGACTGCAGTGAGAGCGCCAAGCTCATCTCGAGCATCACCGCCAAGGGTGCCGACACCGTCGTGTACACCCTTTCCGAGCCCGTCGTGGACTGGCCCTCCAAGCTCGACCGCAGCGGCCTGGGTTGGATCACCGAATCCGGTGCCCGCAACGCCGCCCCGGACCCCGGCAAACCCACCATCGACAACCTCGTGGGCGCCGGGCCGTTCAAGTACCAGTCCCACACCGGCGACAACTACACCGTGGTGCGCAACACCCACTACTACGGGGTCGACCACGCGAACGGCGACGCCAAGCTCCCGTATCTCGACAAGGTCATCTTCCAGCCCCTGTCGGATTCGACCACGCGTCTGCAGGCGCTGCAGTCCGATTCGGTGCAGATCATGCAGACCGCGGACACCTCGAACCTCGTCCAGGCGAAGAAGGACCCGAAGCTGCGTGTCCAACCGGCCCAGGGTTCCAGCTCGACGATCATCGGCCTGAACCTCACCCGGCCCCCCTTCGGCGTGACCGCCAACGAGGGCGAGGACGCCCAGGCCACGGCCAAGCGGAGTCTGGACGACCCGACCGCCCTGGCCGCCCGGCAGGCGTTCAACTACTCGATCAACCGCAACGAGATCAACCAGAAGGAGTTCAGCGGTACCCGGAACCCCGCGTACGGGTTCCTCCCACCGGGGTCGCCGTTCTACGACCCGAAGGGGCAACTCCCCCGCTATGACCTGACCAAGGCGAAGAAGCTCGTCGCGAAGGTGTCGGATGCCGGTGTCTCGACCGCCCTCACCGCGCTGTGCGTGAGCAACCCGCAGGCCACCTCGATCTTCCAGCTCGTGCAGCAACAGGTGCAGGCAGCCGGGTTCTCCGCCACACTCAAGCAGGTCGAACAGGCCGTGCTCGTCCAGAACCTGCTGGCCGGGGCGGACGACATCCCCTGGAACATGGCGTGCTTCCGGGCCCCGCAGGTCGCCGACCCGAACGGCCTCTACAACGCATTGCACTCGGGTGGGCCGACCAACTTCGTGAAGTACTCCCGCGACGAGGTCGACGCCGCACTCGACCAGGGTCGGCGGACCTCCGACGAGGCCGCGCGGAAGAAGTTGTACGGCACCGTCCAGCAGCAGGTCTCCCGCGACGTCGTGTACGTGCCGCTGCTGTTCGACTACGACGGCAACGTGTACCGCAAGAACGTGAGCGGGCTCACGACGCCGTCGCCCACGTCACTCGGTATCATCCGCCCGGGGAACCTCTACTACACCGAGAACTGAACTCCACCGAACCGGGTGGCCTCCCACGAGCGCCGCCACAGAAGGGGACCATCGTGAAATCCGCACCGACGAACCGCCGGATCCTGCGCTGGAGCGCCGTGGTGTGTGCACTCGCGCTGCTCGCCGGCGCCTGCAGCAACGACAACACCGGGTCGAAGTCGCCCTCGACCAAGCCGGGGGCGTCGACGCCGAACAACCCCGAGGCGGCGGGGATCTTCCCCGCCGACATCGTCAACAAGGCGGTGCACGACGGCACACCGAAGCGGGGCGGCACGATCACCTGGGGACTGGAGAGCGACGTGCTCGACGTGTCGCCGAACCAGAGTCCCATCCAACCCGCCGATGTCCAGATGGCGAGCGCCGTGTTCGCGCCCCTCGTCACCTGGGGTGACCATGGCGAGTTCGAGGGCATGGCGGTGACCGACAACACCGATCACGCCTACAACCAGCTCGCCGACCGTCTCACCTCCGAGAACGACGACCTCGTCCACTGGACGCTCACCCTGCGCAAGGGCGTGAAGTTCTCCAACGGCAAGCCCGTGACCGCGCAGCAGGTCGTCGACGCCACCAAGTGGGCGATGGATTCCCCCCAGTGCTCCTGCGCCCAGAATGCGAAGGAGATCGCCTCGGTGACCGCCGAGGGCGATCTGACGGTGAACTACACCCTGAAGGATCCGATCGTCGACTGGCCGACGAAACTCGTGGGCACCGGACTGGGCTGGATCAGCGAGTCGTCCGCGCGTGAGGCCGCACCGGACCCCGCGAGCCCGGACATCGCCCACCTGATCGGCGCGGGCCCGTTCCAGTACGCCTCCCACTCGGGTGACACCTACACCGTGACGGCGAACCCGCACTACTTCGGGGTCGACCGACGGAACCACGACGCAAAACTCCCCTATCTCGACAAGATCGTGTTCAAGCCGCTCGCCGACTCGGTGACCCGACTGCAGGCGGTGCAGTCCGGTTCGGTCCAGATCATGGGCACCGCGGACACCTCGAACCTGGTCGGCGCGAAGGCCGACCCGGACCTGCGGGTGCAGCCCGCGGAAGGGTCGAGCTCGACGATCCTGGTGATGAACCTCACCCATCCGCCCTTCGGCGTGGAGCCCAGGCCGGGCGAGACCGCGCAACAGACCGCGATCCGTTCGCTCGACGACCCGACCGCGCTGGCCGCTCGCCAGGCGCTCAACTACTCGATCAACCGCAACGAGATCAACCAGAAGTACTACAAGGGCACCC
>JBDZVK010000374.1:0-2456 GCA_040255725.1 Actinomycetota bacterium | reverse complement strand
CCGCCGCGCCCCCCTGGCCGGGCGTCACCTCCCCTGCGCCTCCCGTACCTGGCGCCGCGCCCGCCGCGCCCCCCGCGGGCGCCGGCGCTGCAGAACCTCCCGGCCCGACCATGCCGTCACCGATAGCGCCGGCCGGTCCAGGCGCGGCGTTTCCTCCAGCGGGCGGAGCCCTCCCAGGGGCCTGGCAACCTCGACCGCCGCTCCGCCGTTCATCGCCGATCGTCCTGTGGCTCGGTCTGGGAGCGCTCGGCGTCGTACTCGTGGCCGTGGCCGTGCCCGTGCTCGCCTTCTTCTTTCTCGGGCACGAGACCGACTCCACCGCCCCGATCTCGCCGGCTACCAAGCGCGCCATCCGGTCGACCGATGTCGGACCTGTTCGTGGCGTCCACCTGGGTCCTGACGGCATCCCCGCCTCACTCCATGCCAAGGCACCGGGGAACGGTCAGGTCATCGATCAGAAGTCCGCACACGAGATCATCGACGACACCTGGGCGTTCCGGCTCGTGAGCATCCGGCTGCACGATCCAGATCTGCTCGCCAAGTTCGAGACCGGCGCTCAGCTCGACGCCGATCGCAACCCGTGTGGCTGTGACCCGCCAGCGGGAACCGAGATCCGGTCCTGGTCGGCGTCGGCGACCCGACAGACGTCGTACCCGCAGCGCTTCCTGGGCGAGGTCACCGTGCACATCGCCGGCACCGACGACTTCGAACTGATGGCCTTCCGGCGGGATTCGGCCACCGAACCCTGGAAACTCGAGGCGTTGACCGGGACCGTCATCTCCCCCGGCTTCGGGCCGCCCCTGGCGCTGTCGCCCGCCTCGCCGAACCTCGGCGCGGATGCGAAGGGCCTCTCGGTGGACCCGGCGTTGGCCGAGTCCGAAGCGGCCGAGTTGAACGCCTACTGGCAGTACTGGTCGACAACGGCACCGAGGACCCGAAGTCGTACTTCTCGGCCGGCTACGGCGCACTCACCGATCGCGGGCGGGCGACCATTGCGGAGATCGAGGCGGCCAAAACGGCCGGGGTCGACCTCACCTATCGCTACTCCGACGATTCCGGTCCTGACGGGCCGGCGATCTTCCCGGGCACATCGATGGCCGGGTCTGCGGTCGTGTGCGGCGGGACGTCGTACACCGCCACCTACACGGCGACCGACCCGAGTGGCACGTTCCATCAGTCCACCGGCGCGGACGCACTGGTCGACCCGTCGCTGCTCGCCGAAGGCGACTACCGATCCGTCGAGATCCACGGCTTCCGGCCGTGGTGCACGGTGACCAGTCGCGACCATCGGGTGTGGTCGTCGATCGGATTCACCGGGAAGTCCCTGGCCCGGGCGACGCAATGACGCGCACGATCGGCCGACGCCCGGAGCCGACGTCGTGAGCCGCGCACCGACTTTGCACCGTTGACCCTGCCCGGGGGCGGAAAAGCGTGCAAAGTCGTGCCGGCGACGGTCGCCGAAATCGATGGGAACCGATCCGGGGGACGTCGGACGGAGCAGCGGTGAGCACACGACAGCGCGTCGATCCGCGAGACTGCGGGACACTGTGGCGAACGAACACGCGACCGGCTTCGGCGATCGAGTGAGCGTCTGGGCCGGCAGGGTCGGCCTCGCCCGTGACGTGGTCCGCCAGGAACTCGTCACACAGCAACTGGCCGGTCATCTGCCGATCGGCGGGCGGGCGCTCGACGTCGGCTGCGGCCAGGGCACTCAGGTGCTCGCCCTCGCCCGCGCCGGACTCGACGTGACCGGAGTGGATCCGTCGCCGCAGCTCCTGGCGATCGCGGCTGAGGCGCTCGCTGCGGAGCCGCCGGAAGTGCAGAGCCGGGTGCACCTGGTCGAAGGCGGATTCCCCGCGCTGCCGGCCACGGTCGGCGACGACTTCGACGTCGTGTGTTGCCACGGCGTCGTCATGTACCTTCCAGACCTCGACCTGGCGGTGACCGAACTCGCCCGCGTGACCCGGCCCGGCGGGGTGGTGTCGGCGTTGAGCCGGAACCGCGCGGGCATCGCCCTGCGGGCCGGGTTGACCGGCGATTGGCAGGGGGCGATCGACGGGATCGACGCGCGCCACTACCGGAACCGGCTCGGCGTCGAGGCTGCCCGCGGGCACGACCCGGCCGAGATCCACCAGTCGTTCGTCGGAGCCGGGTTGGACGTCGAGGCCTGGTACGGCGTGCGACTGCTGACCGACCACTGGGACGACGCGCCAACTCCGGGCGACATCGACCGGATCGTCGATGCCGAAGCGGCGCTCGGTGCGGTCGACCCCTACCGGCAGGTCGCCGCGCTGACCCACACGATCGGCCGACGCCCGGGGGCGGCGCCAGACCTGGCCTGACCCCGCGCGTCGTCTTTGCACCGTCGACCCTGCCCGGATGGGGAAAACCGTGCAAAGACGGGTCGGCGACGGTCGACGAAAGCGGGCGGAACCCATCCGGGTTCTCTGCCAGGC
>JBDZVK010000373.1:0-2459 GCA_040255725.1 Actinomycetota bacterium | reverse complement strand
GACCACTTCTACACTTCATCAACAGTGAGCACTGTCCGCGACCAACAGGGATGGGGGCCGCTGACCTCCCGGGACGATTCCGGCGACTCGATGCCCACGCCCGCGTTCACGCGCCTGGCCCGCGTCCACGCGCTGTCCGCGGCCGCCGACGCCCTGTTCGCGACCGCGCTGGCGGGCTCGCTGTTCTTCTCGATCCCGGTCGGTGAGGCCCGCACCAAGGTGTTCGCCTACCTGGCGGGGGCGATGGCCCCGTTCACGGTGTTGTCGCCGCTGATCGGTCCGGCGATCGACCGGGTCGCCGGTGGCCGACGGCTCATGGTGATCGTGTCGCTCGCGCTGCGCGGCCTGTTCGCCTTCCTGCTGATCACGACCTTCGACGATCTGGCGGTCTTCCTGCCTCTGGCGTTCGGGATCCTCGTGCTCCAGAAGGGCTACTCGGTCGCCCGGAGTGCGTTGGTGCCCACCACCGTCGCATCCGACGACGAACTGGTACGCGCCAACTCGAAGCTCTCGGTGCTCAGCGGCGTCATGGGGTTCGTCGCCGCGGGACCGGGCGCGTTGGCCCTGTGGCTCGTCGGGCCCGAAGGCAGTCTGACGCTGGCCTGCGCGGTCTACCTGGTGGGCCTCGTCTTCTCGTTCCGGCTGCCGCCGGCCCAGGTGGCCCGGGCCGCCCCGACCAGTGGTGAGCGGTCGGAACTGCATGCGGCGTCGATCCTGTTGGCGGCCGGCGGCATGGGACTGCTGCGCGGCATCGTCGGCTTTCTCTCGATCCTGGTCGCGTTCTCGCTGAGGAGCGGGGGCGAACCGTTGTGGCACTACGGCGTGGTGGGCGCCGGCGCGGTCGGCGGCTCACTCGTCGGTTCGCTCGTCGCCCCGCGGATGCGTGAGGTGATGCGCGAAGAGGCGATCCTGATCACGGTGCTGATCGTGACGGTGGCGGCGTCGTTCGCATCGTCGGTGGTGCTCCAGGGCGTTGTCGCGCCGCTGGTGATCGCGACGGCCGTCGGCGTGGCCGCAGCGGCGGGCAAGCAGTCGTTCGATGCGATCCTGCAACGCGATGCGCCCGAGGCGAACCGGGGTCGGGCCTTCGCACGCTTCGAGACGCGTTTTCAGATCTTCTGGGTGGTCGGCGCGTCGATCGCGGTCATTCCCATGGGACTCGAAGCGGGATTCCTCATCGTGTTGGGCGTGTCGATGTTCGCCACGTTCTCCTACGGGGTCGGGCTGCTGGCGGCCCGGCAACGGTCGGGTGCCGAACCCACCATGGCGACGGCCGCGGCCGTCGAGGTCGAGGCCAAGATGACGGCGATGTCGACCGCGGCGCGGCGTCAGGCCGGACGGACGGTGCACACGCTGTGGGTGCGGGTCCGCCCGACGAAGCGGCCACGAGGCGGCCGACGCCACCGATCCGACCGCCGCCGGGGCGACCCGCCCGGGTCCGATGGCCGGGCGCGCGCCGCCGGTCGACCCGGCCCGTCCGAGGCGGCGCAGCCACCGGCGGAACGGGCGCCCGGCACCGACGGCCACGACGCGACCCGCCACGGCGCGGGCCATCCCCCCGGCGGATCGCCGTTCTGAGCGTCGGTCGGCCGCCTCCGCCGGGCCGGTCAGTCGCCGCTGGGGTCTTCGGGCGAGCCGAGGTCGATCCGGGCGAGCCACAGGCCGGGCGCGTCGACCTCCGCGATCGTGGGGAGGTGCTCGACGGAATTCCAGAGTCGGTTCAACCCGTCGGTCCCGGCGCGTTCGGTGACGCCCTCGGCGAAGGCGCGGCCGCGATCCATCAGTGCCGGTCCCAATTCGATTCCGAACAGGCGACTGATGAACGCGTCGGCATCCGAGTCGGAGAGTCGGCGACGCGCCAGCGCTTCGGCGACGCGCGGGTAGCCGTCGATGAGGCGCGCACCCACGGTGTTCACCACGTGGTCGACGTAGCCGACGATCACCGCGACGAGGGCTCCGATGCGCGCCCGGCGCTGCTCCTGGCCCGGTCCGGTCGAAGCCCCCACGATGATCTCGGGGTCACCGAGGATGCGT
Source organism: Actinomycetota bacterium (assembly GCA_040255725.1). Taxonomy (GTDB): domain Bacteria; phylum Actinomycetota; class Acidimicrobiia; order Acidimicrobiales; family Iamiaceae; genus JAFDWI01. The sequence goes on along the minus strand of JBDZVK010000373.1, from coordinate 425 downwards.
TGGAACGACGCGAGCGCTTCGGGGTTCGTCGGGTCGATCTCACCGAGGTGACGTTCCAGGGCGTCCGGGTCGGGACGGAAACCGGCGGCGTAGTCGGCGAGCTGCCCGTCGAGCGTCGCACGGACGTGCGGGATGGTGAGAACCGCATGACTGGCGAGTTCGTGCAGGCAGATGGCGAGACGCACGCCGTCGCCGTCGAGGTCCCATTCGGTCGCGAAGTCGTCGATCACGGCGGGCAGCACCATGATCGGGGCCCCGACGGGCCGGGGGAGCGGCAGATCGTAGGTGCCGAAGTCGTGGCGGGAGAGGTGACCGACGAGTGACCCGGCAGTCATGCCGAGCAGCATCGGGCTGAGCATGCTGAGCATGCTGGTGAGCCACGATTCCACGCCGTCGTCGAACTCGTCGTCGGTCTCGGCGGGGTG